>JBIKUT010000234.1:0-4051 GCA_044347465.1 Ramlibacter sp. | reverse complement strand
ACCCGCCGGGCCCGCCCGTCCCCCCCGCCGCCAGCCCCGCCCCCATTGGCACGGGCGCCACCCCGGCCCAGGCCCTGGGCTGGATGCACACGGCCAAGTTCCTGACCACGGCGCCCACCCTGGAGTGGCTGCCCCCGCATGGCCACCCCGAAATCGCCTTTGTGGGCCGCTCCAACGCGGGCAAATCCACCTGCATCAACACCCTGACGCAGCAAAAACGCCTGGCTTTTGCTTCCAAGACCCCCGGGCGAACCCAAAGCATCAACCTGTTCACCTTGGGCCGCCAGGGCGTGACCGACGCCGTGCTGGCCGACCTGCCCGGGTATGGCTATGCCGCCGTGCCCAAGCAGGACAAGCTACGCTGGCAGCGGGTCATGGCCAATTACCTGGTGAGCCGCGAGAACCTGCTGGGGGTGGTGCTCCTGTGCGACCCGCGCCACGGCCTGACCGAGCTGGACGAGATCCTGCTGGACGTGATCCGACCGCGGGTCGAGGCCGGGCTGAAGTTTCTGGTGCTTCTGACCAAGGCCGACAAGTTGAACAAGACCGAGGCCAACAAGGCCCTGTCGATCGCCCGCCTGCAGGCCGGTGGGGGCGAGGTGAAGCTGTTTTCGGCTCTGAAGAAAAAGGGCGTCGAGGAGACCGCCCACCTGCTGTGGCAATGGACGCATCCGGCCGACGCCGCGCCACCCACCTCTGCGGCGATCTGAACCCTCGGAGCGTTCGATGATCGAAACCTTCCTGCAGCCCCTGCCCCATGGCATCACCCTCAGTTGCCGCGCGGCGGGCGAGCGGGGGCGACCGGTGCTGATGTTTCTGCACGGGTTTCCGCAGGCGGCGTTCGTGTGGGACGACTTGCTGGTGCACTTTTCTCAGCCCGAACACGGGGGCTACCGTTGCATCGCACCGAATCTGCGCGGCTACGAAGATTCCAGCGCGCCCCCCGACGCCAAGGCCTACCGGGCCAAGTACCTGGTGCAGGACATCGCGGCCCTGATCGCCTCAGAGACGGCAGGCGCCCCGCTGTTCGCGCTGGTGGCCCACGATTGGGGCGGCGCGGTGGCCTGGAACCTGGCCAATCAACATCCGCAGCTGCTGCAGCGCCTGGCGATCGTCAATTCACCGCACCCGGGGACCTTCCTGCGCGAACTCAAGTTCAATCCGCGCCAGCAAGCCGCCAGCGACTACATGAATTTCCTGGTGCGCCCCGATGCCGAGGCCCTGCTGGCGGCCGACGACTACCAGCGCCTGTGGCCGTTCTTCCACGGCGAGCACGGCGCGCCGACCTGGCTGACCGACGCGGTCAAGGACCGCTATCGCGCGATCTGGCGTGGCGGTGCGGGGCTGGTGGGCGGCTGCCACTACTACCGGGCTTCACCGATGCGACCAGCCACCGCCGAAGATCCCGGTGCGTCGGCCATCGATTTGCCCGATGCGATGCTGACCGTGCGCTGCCCGACGCTGGTGATGTGGGCGATGAACGACGTGGCGCTACTGCCCGAGCTGGTCGACGGCCTGCAGGCGTGGGTGCCGGATCTCACGCTGGAGAAAATTGACGGCGCCAGTCACTGGGTGCTGCACGAGCAGCCCGATCGCATCGCGGCGGGCCTGCAGAATTTTCTCGCACGCTAAGGCGCGGTCAGTACAGCGGTGGCTCGCCAGGCGGGCGCGTCTTGAAGCGACGATGCACCCAGAAGTACTGGGCCGGGCACTCGCGCACCCATTCCTCAATACGCTGGTTCATGCGCGCGGCGTCGGCCACCGGATCGTCGCTGGGAAAATCCTCCCAGGGCGGCAGGTAACGCACCCGATAGCCCTCGCCGCCAGGCAACAGGGTGACGATCACGGGCTGCACCGCCATGCCCAGCGCGCGGGCCATACGCGAAGGCGCGAGCAAGGTGGACGCTGAGACGCCAAAAAAGGGCACGAACTGCGCGTCGCGTTCACCGAAGTCCATGTCAGGCAGGTTGAAAAACCCCATGCCGTTGCGGACCGCCCGCATCAGCGGACGCGCGGTTTCGGCGCGGGCGAAAAGTTCGGTGTTGCCATGGCGCAGACGCGCGCGCCGCATCGCGGCATCGATCACCGGGTTGGACTGCGCCTGGTAGATCGAGGCCAGGCCCCGCCGAATGTTCAATTGCGTGGCGACACCGGCCACATCCAGGCCCACAAAGTGCGGCACCAGCCACATGACCGGCCCGGGGTGGCGGTCGGCAAAGCCGGGGTCGCCTTCGACGTGAATCAGGCGTTTGAGGCGCGCGGGCGAGGCAAACCACAACAGCCCGCGTTCGAGCACGCTGCGACTGAACCAGGTGAAGACCTCGCGACCCAGTCGCTCGCGCTCGGGCGCGGGCATCTGCGGGAAGCACAACGCGAGGTTGGTTAGGACGACACGCCGGCGTGATCGGGCCAGCCGCCAAAGCAGCCCGCCCATCGCGTGGCCGAAGGCAGCCTGCCAGGCCAGGGGCAGTCCGTGCAGCAACCACAGCACGGCGAGCATGGGGTAACCGCCCAGGCGAGTCAGGAGGGACTTCATGCGCCCGCCCGCTCCTGGGGGGCAGATTCATGGGCCTGCGCGCGCGGGGGCTTGTAGCGCCCATAGCTCCAGAGGTATTGCTGCGGGCATTCGCGAATCAGGCGCTCGATATCGGCATTGAGTTGAGCGACCGCCTCGGGCAGCGTGTCCGCCAGCGGCGCCTGCAACTCGCGGGCATGCAGCAGGTAGCCGCGACCCGCGGGCAGGCGCTCGCCCCAGACCAGACGCACCTGCGCGCCAGTCTGCTGCGCCAGGCGGGCGGCCAAGGTCATGGTGTAGGCGCTGCGCCCGAAAAAGGGCGCCCACAGGCCCATGCCCTCGGGGGGAACCTGGTCAGGCAGCAGCCCCACCGCCTGACCCTGGCGCAGGGCCCGGATCATGTGACGCACGCCCGCCAGCGTGGTGGGCACGGCCGACAGGCCCGGGCGCTGGCGCGAGGCGGACACCACCGGCGCGATCCAGGCCTTGCGGGCCGGCCGAAACAGCACCGTGAGCGGCCCGTGGTCCGCCTGGTAACGCAGGGCCAGGGCCTGGGCCACGATCTCGAAGCATCCCAGGTGGGGCGTGAGCAGGATCACCCCCTGCCCCTGCGCGTAGGCTGCGTCGATGCAGGCGACATGGTCCCATTCGACCGGCGGCGTAGCCCCCAGCCACAGGCGCGGCAACTCGGCCAGCATGCGCCCGATATGGGCGACCGCCGGTCGAACCTGGGCGAAGCCATAGCCGGCCTGGGCCGCGTGCGCGAGGAAACGCTGGCGGTAAGTGGGCGAGGCCAGGAACACGCACCAGCCCAGGATCGCCCCGATCGCATGCAGGCCGCGCAGCGGCACATGAGAGAGCAGGCGAAAGAGCGACAGCATGGTGTTGGGGAAATCGTGGGCGCAGCAGACGCGAGAGCGTTTAGAATCCGGGGGTCGCCGAGTTATTGAACTACTTGCAGGGCGACGTTAAACATCACTGCTAAAGCGTTCGCCGAAGCTCCCGCGAAGGCAACGCGCCCTTCAACTCACGGAGTATCTCAAATGGCGAACGACTATCTCTTTACCTCTGAATCCGTCTCGGAAGGCCATCCCGACAAGGTGGCCGACCAGATCTCGGATGCCATCCTCGACGCGATCTTCGCGCAAGACCCGCGCTCGCGCGTGGCCGCCGAGACCCTGACCAATACCGGCCTCGTGGTGCTGGCCGGCGAGATCACCACCAATGCCCATGTCGACTACATCCAGGTGGCGCGCGACACGATCAAGCGCATTGGCTACGACAACACCGACTACGGCATCGACTACAAGGGCTGTGCGGTCATGGTCTGCTACGACAAGCAGTCCAACGACATCGCGCAGGGCGTCGACCACGCGTCCGACGACCACCTGAACACCGGCGCCGGCGACCAGGGCCTGATGTTTGGCTATGCCTGCGACGAGACCCCCGAGCTGATGCCCGCGCCGATCCACTACGCGCACCGCCTGGTCGAGCGCCAAGCGCAATTGCGCAAAGACGGCCGCCTGCCTTTCCTGC
>JBIKUT010000120.1:0-6546 GCA_044347465.1 Ramlibacter sp. | reverse complement strand
AGCCAGGTGACGATGCGCTATGTCGACGGCAAGCCGCACAGCATCGACACCGTGGTGCTGTCCACGCAGCACAGCCCCGAGCAGAGCGACGGCAACAAGATGAAGGCCTCCTTCGTCGAGGCGGTGGTCGAGGAGATCATCAAGCCGGTGCTGCCCAAAGAGTGGCTGCAAAACACCCGCTACCTGATCAACCCCACGGGTCGCTTTGTGATTGGTGGCCCGCAGGGTGATTGCGGTCTGACCGGCCGCAAGATCATCGTCGACACCTACGGCGGCGCCTGCCCGCACGGCGGTGGCGCGTTCTCGGGCAAGGATCCCTCCAAGGTGGACCGCTCGGCCGCCTATGCCGCGCGCTATGTCGCCAAGAACGTGGTCGCCGCCGGCCTGGCCAAGCAGTGCCAGGTGCAGGTGGCTTACGCGATTGGCGTGGCTAAACCGATGAACGTGACGGTTTACACCGAAGGCACGGGCGTGATCTCCGACGAGAAGATCGCGGCCATCGTCAATGAAGTCTTCGATCTGCGTCCGAAGGGCATCATCCAGATGCTCGATCTGCTGCGTCCGATCTACCAAAAGACCGCCGCCTACGGCCACTTCGGCCGCGCCGAACCCGAGTTCACTTGGGAGAGGACAGACAAGGCGGCCGCGCTGCGTGCAGCGGCGGGTCTCAACTGAGACCCGCAACCGCAAAGCGGTTCGGACGCCTTGGGTGTTTGCTCATATCGCATCGCGATGTGAGCAAACACCACAAGGCCCCAGCAGGCACTCCTCGCCAAAACAACCCCCAAGCCCACGTCCTACAGCGCCTGCGCAGCCTGGCTGACGGCCCGGCGGCAGGCCCGCAGCCACCATGGTTCGATTCGGGGCTTTCCCGATCGAAACCAGGAGTACCCCCATGGCTGCAGAAGAACGCGATCTCCATCCGAACCCCTTGAGCGGCGTGGACACGTTGCGCCCGGGCACCTACCCTCAAGCCCCCCTAGACGCTGGTGCGTCAAGCGGTGTAGCGGCCACCGACGTACCCGCCACGCACGAGGCCCTGGGTGATCGCCAAGACCTGATCGATGTCCTGCAAGACCTGGTGGCCTGCTGCAAGGACGGCGAATACGGATTCAAATCCTGCGCCGACCACGCCCAGCGCGAGAACCTACGCGCGGTCTTGATGCAGTGCGCACTGGACTGCGCGCGAGGCGCGCAGGATTTGAACGACCAGATCCAAAGCCTGGGCGGTGACGTCCGCGACAGCGGTAGCGCCCTCGGTGCGGTGCATCGCGGATGGGTGTCGATGAAGTTGGCGCTTTCCTCCCAGGATGACAAGGTCGTTCTGGGCGAGGCCGAACGCGGCGAGGCCGACGCCTTGACCCGCTACCGCGAGGCGCTGCAAAAGCCCCTGCCCGCCGCCATCCGCAGCCTGGTGGAGCGCCAGTTGCAGGCGGTGCAGCGCCATCACGATCAGATCAAGATGCTGCGCAATCAATTGAGCATCCCGAGTTGAGCGCGGACCGCACGGGCGCACCGGCGCAGACAGGCGCCACATTTTTTCACCCCCCCACAACCAGGAGCGAACTTCATGGCATCCAAAAGCAATACCCGCGACAGCACGTCAGCGCACGAATCGGAGATCAAGAGCGACATCAACGCCGGCACCAGCGCCGTGGCGGACATCACCCGCCAGCAGCTGGCCAGCACGGCAACCACGGCCTGCGCCATGCTGCGCGCGATGGAGACCTTTCAGCAGACGCAGCAACAACTGATCCAGCGTGCGGCCTTGCTGCAGGAACAGACCGCAGACCGCCTGCGCAGCGCCAACAGCCCCGCGGAGCTAATGGCGATCCATTCGACGGTGCTGCTCTCCAGCGTTAGCACGATCGCGCAATACGCTCAGGAAATGATGCTCGCCTCGCTCAAGGCGCAAGGCGAATTAATGCGGCCCACAGAACAACAGCAGCAAGCTGTGCGCAGCACCGCGAGCGCTGCCGCGCCCCTGTTTCAGGCGTGGCAGTCGGTGTTCACCGCACCGATGCAAAGCGGATCGACCTTCGCGCCGCGCCATCACTGAGGGCGCGCTCGCGGGGGCACCTCGCAGGGGCGTAGGGGTGCCGTGATTAAATCGGCGGGTGTCGTGTCACCCCCTTGCCCCCATGAAGTTTCTGTGGATTGCCGCCCTGTTGTTCTCGGGCCTGGCCCATGCCCAAAGCGGGCAGTGCGGCTTCATCAAAGACCCGAACCTGCAAGCGCAGTGCCGTGCGGGATCCGGCGGTGGCTCGGGGCAATGCGGGTTCATCCGCGACTCGGACATGCAGGCCTATTGCCGGGCCACCACGGGTGGCGGCAGCGGGCAGTGCGGCTTCATTCGTGACAACGACACCCAAGCCTTGTGCCGCGCGGTCACCGGCAGCAGCAGTGGGCAGTGCGGCTTCATCCGTGACAACGACACCCAGGCTTATTGCCGTGCCATCACGGGCAGCGGCAGCGGGCAGTGCGGCTTCATCCGCAACGGCGATCTGCAGGCCATGTGCCGCGCCTCCACGGGCGGTGGCTCGGGGCAGTGCGGCTTCATCCGCGACTCCGACATGCAGGCCGCATGCCGAGCCCGCTTCGGCTAACCCGGCCCACGGACCTCAAGCGGCCGGCGTGACCACCGTGAAGCGGGCGACGACCCCCTCGGACGCGGTCACCCGCTCGGTGAACTGCTCCAGCGGCCGCATCCACACCACCTCTGCGTCGCCCTGGCAGGCTTGATACAAGACGCCGGTCTTGAGGGTGGCCTCGATGCGGCACAAACCCACGACGCGATAAAGCCCGCCCTTGTAGTGACGCAGCGTGGCGCCAGGTACAAGGGCATCAGGTGGGGGAACGGAATGAGACATGCGAAGGGGGTTCAGGCCGGTGAGGACGCGCGCGGCGTGCGGCGCAGCACCCGAAAGAACAAGAAACTGGTGATCGACAGGTTCAACAGGTTCCAGCCGACGCCATTGAGAAAGGCGGCATGGTAACTGCCGGTGAGGTCAAACACCCACCCGGACATCCAGCCACCGAGCGCCATGCCAAACAGAGACGCCATGACCAGGGCGCCCACGCGCACGCCGGCCTCCTGCGCGGGAAAGTGTTCGCGCACGATGATCGCGTAGGCGGGCACGATGCCGCCCTGGAACAAGCCGAACATCGCCGAGATCACATACAACGGCACCAGGCCATCAAAGGGCAGGAACAAGAGCAGGGCCACGCCCTGAAGCGCCGACCCCAGGAGCAAGGTCCGGATCCCGCCGATGCGGTCGCAGATCAGGCCCGACACCAAGCGGCTGACGATGCCGCACACCAACATCAGCGACAGCATCTCGGCACCCCGCGCAGCGCCGAAGCCCAGATCCACACAATAAGCCACGATATGCACCTGCGGCATCGCCATCGCCACGCAGCAGGCGATGCCGGCGATGAACAAGAGCGATTGCGCGACGGAGGGCGACAGGCCAAAGGGGCGGCGGGTGTCCGGTGCGCTCGTCATCGACGGACTGACGGTCGGCGCTACGTCTACCTGCGGCGGCCGCAGTCGCATGCGCAGCGAAAGCAGCGCGATGCCCGTCCCGCACACCAGGCCCATGGCCATGTAGGTGGGGCGCCAGCCGAACATCTCGATGCCCCATTGCACGATGGGTGGCCACACCGTCCCGGCCACGTAATTTCCGCTGGCACAAATAGCCACCGCGATGCCGCGCCGCTTGTTCCACCACAGCGCGGTGTCGGCGATCAGGGGCGCGAAGGTGGCTGAACTTCCCAGCATGCCAAGCAGCAGGCCATGCGCCAGGCCAAAGGTCCAGATGTTGTCCGACAGCGCCGCCAGCAGATAGCCGGCGGCCACCGCCGCTGCGCCGATCCCAAGCACGGGCGCGATGCCGTAGCGGTCGGCCATGCGCCCCGTCACCAGTCCGCCCAATCCCAGGCACACCATCATGAGGGTGTAGGGCAGCGACGCATCGGCGCGGCCGACGCCGAACTCGGCCTGCACAGTCGGCAGCACCACCGCCACCACATACATGCCGCTATTGCCCAAGGTCACCAGGGCCAGGGTGGTCAGGAGCCGGCCCGCAGCATAGCGCGAATCGATGAGGGAGGGATCTGCAACTGCGGACATAAGGACGGGTCGAGCTTACTCCAGCACCTGATACATCCATGAACCCTCACGCGCAGCGCCCGCTGCTACTCTGACCTTCACGTTAATTGCGAGACCGAACTGCCGTGGCTTTGACTCAGGATCCCCCCGCTCCCCCAGAGTCCGACCTGCGCGTCTTGCTCACGAAGGCCCAATCCGAGCTCGGCACGCAAGCCCACACGATCGCCGTGCAGGCGCTCGCCATTGAGTCCGCCCGAGCGCAGTTACGCGCAAGCGAATTGCATGCGCAAAACGTGGCCCGGCAGGTGGAAGCCGAAAGCCGACGACTCAACGCCGTGCTGGAGGCCACCCCGGTGGGCATCTTCGTCACCGACGCCCACGGACGCCTGATCAGCACCAATCCGGCCAATCGCGTCTTTTGGGGAGTCGATCAGCCGCAGGTCGGCAGCCCTGTCGATTTCAGCAAGTGGAGGGGCTGGTGGGTGGAGGATGCACGACGCGCGCGCTCGATACGCCCCACGGAATGGCCCATGGCGCGCGCCCTCAAGGGCGAACACATTGCAGGTGAAATCCTCGAAGTGCTGTCCTTCCATGAACCACCCCTGGCGCGCACCGTCCTGATGTCAGCAGCGCCCATCATCGACAAGACCCAGCAAATCATCGGCGGCGTGACCACGGTGATGGACATCACCGACCGCATCAAGGCCGAACAGGCCTTGCGTGAATCGGATCGCCGCAAGGACGAATTCCTGGCCATGCTGGCGCACGAATTACGCAACCCCCTGGCGCCCATACGTGCGGCGGCCGATATGCTGGCCATGGCCAGCGACGAGAGCGATCGCCTACGCAAGGACCGAATCCGCCAGACCAGCGCCGTGATCGCGCGCCAGGTACGGCACCTGACCGCGATGGTGGACGATCTGCTGGACGTCTCGCGCGTCACACGCGGCCTGGTCAAGCTCGACCTGGTAACCCTGGACATCGGGCGTGTCATCCTCGATGCGGTCGAACAGGTGCGCCCCCTGGCGCAGGGCAAGCACCATCGCCTGAAGGTGCATACACCGCCCGAGCCCGTGTATGTCAAGGGCGATGCCAAGCGTCTGGTGCAGGTGTTGACCAACCTGTTGACCAATGCGGTCAAGTACACGCCGTCACCCGGCTGGATCCAGATCACCTTGGAAGCGCAGGACGCGCAAGTCTTGATCACCGTGAAGGACAACGGCATCGGCATGTCGCCCGAGCTGGTCAACACCGCCTTCGAGCTGTTCACGCAGGCGCAGCGCGCCTCTGACCGTTCGCAGGGCGGCTTGGGCATCGGTCTGGCCCTGGTACGCCGGCTCGTGGAGTTGCACGAAGGACGGGTCGAGGCACATAGCGATGGTCTGGGACGCGGCAGCAGCTTCATCATCACCCTGCCGAGACTCACACAGGTGAGCGCAGACGAGAGCGAGGCTGCTCAGGCCGCCGCGCCGCAAGCGCTGCCCCAGACCACGCCACCCAAGGCATTGAAGGTGCTCGTGGTCGATGACAACGTCGACGCCGCGCAGATGCTGGCCTTGTTGGTGGAGACGCTGGGGCACCATGCCACCATCGAGCACAGTGCGTCCGCCGCACTCGCACGGGCAGCGGCGGAGCCGCCCGATGTCTGCCTGCTGGATATCGGCTTGCCCGAGGTGGACGGCTACGAGTTGGCGCGCAGACTGCGGGCCCAGGCGGTGGGACGCTGCCCCTATCTGGTGGCGGTCACGGGGTATGGCCAGCCGCAGGATCTGGAGCGCACGCAGCAAGCAGGCTTTGACCACCACCTGGTCAAGCCCGCAGACACCGACGCCCTGGCCCGGCTACTGAACCAACTGGGCGCACAAAAGGGTCCAACCTAACCGGTGATACGCCGCACGAGGCGGTGTTCCACTTTCTTCTGCGGCGTGATAGCGAAGAAATGCTCCTCGACGCCCTCGCAGTCGCCCACGCGCTCGACGCCATAGCGATCGGTCAGGTCGTCCTCCACCAGCGTAGCGGCGGGAAACACGCCCATGCCGCTGGCGCCGAAGGTCTTGAGCAAGGCGCTGTCTTCGAATTCGCCGGCCACCTGCGGGTGGCAGGCATGGCGCTCGAACCACTGGTCCAGACGCGCGCGCAGCACGCCATGGCCGGTGGGCAGCAGCACCGGCAGGCCCGAGCGCGCCAGTCCGTCGGCAAAACTGCCCGTGCGACGCACCGCAGCACGCAAGGGCTTGGCCAGGGCCGGTATGGCGTACCAGGCGATGGGCGAGGCACCCACCGGGTGGCTGTAGAAACGCAGGCCCGGGCTGGACGGCGCGACCCGATCGGAGATCACCATGTCCAGTTTGTGCAGGGCCAACTCGCCCAGGAGATCGGCGAATTCACCGTCGTGACACAGCAGGCGGAGCTGCGGCTCCTGCATCACCGGCTCG
>JBIKUT010000359.1:0-2741 GCA_044347465.1 Ramlibacter sp. | reverse complement strand
CGACCACTTCGGCCGAATCTTCTACAACCAGGCCCAGATGTCCGCACAAGGCATCTCGCAGGTGGCCGTGGTGATGGGGTCGTGCACCGCCGGTGGCGCCTATGTGCCCGCCATGAGCGATGAGGCCATCATCGTCAAGGACCAAGGCACCATCTTTTTGGGCGGCCCGCCGCTCGTAAAAGCCGCTACCGGCGAGGTGGTGAGCGCCGAAGACCTGGGTGGCGGTGATGTGCACACGCGCCTGTCCGGTGTGGCCGATCACCTGGCACAAAACGATTTGCATGCCTTGTCGCTGGCGCGCCAGATTGCCGCCACCTTCAACCGCGCCAAGTCGCCCGCCACCGTTCTGCGCGAGCCGCAGCCTCCGAAATACGAGGCCTCGGAGCTCTATGGCGTGGTGCCAGTGGATACGCGCAAGCCCTTTGATGTGCGCGAGATCATTGCCCGCATCGTCGACGCGTCTGAGTTCCACGAGTTCAAGGCGCGCTTTGGCGCCACGCTGGTGTGCGGCTTTGCGCACATCGAAGGCATGCCGGTGGGGATCATTGCCAACAACGGCATCCTGTTTGGCGAGTCGGCGCAAAAGGGCGCGCACTTCATTGAGCTGTGTTGCCAGCGCAAGGTGCCGTTGGTGTTCTTGCAAAACATCACCGGCTTCATGGTGGGCCGCAAGTACGAGAACGAGGGCATTGCCCGTCACGGCGCCAAGATGGTCACGGCGGTGGCCACAGCCAATGTGCCCAAGTTCACGGTCATCATCGGCGGCAGCTACGGCGCGGGCAATTACGGTATGTGCGGACGCGCCTTTTCGCCGCGCTTTGTCTGGATGTGGCCCAACGCGCGCATCTCGGTCATGGGCGGCGAGCAGGCCGCCAGCGTCATGGCCACCGTGCGCCGCGACGGCATCGAGGCCAAGGGCGGCAGTTGGAGCGCCGACGAAGAGGCGAAGTTCAAGCAGCCGCTACTCGATCAATTCGCCCACCAGTCGCACCCCTATTACGCCAGCGCCCGCCTGTGGGACGACGGCATCATCGATCCCGCCGACACGCGCCGGGTGCTGGCCCTGGGACTGTCGGCGTCGCTCAACGTGCCGATTCCTGACACCCGGTTTGGCTTGTTCCGGATGTGAGGGCTAAAATGTGTATGAAACATTTAAACGGTACACATCATGCGCACGAACATCGAGATCGACGACGCCCTCATGGCCGACGCCATGAAGGCTGGGCCCTACAAGACCAAGAAGGACGCAGTCGAGGCGGGCCTGCGGCTGCTCGCGCGGCAGGCGGCCTACCGCGAGATTCTCAAGTGGAAGGGACGGCTGCAGTGGGAGGGAGACGAGTCCATCGACTGGACGGCGGCGCCAGCTGCCATCCTGCGCGTACAAGAGACCCCGCGGGCGGGACGTCGTGCTCGTCGTTGATTCCAGCGTCTGGATCGACTTCCTGGCGGGTCGACCGCAGCCCGCCTGCGTCACCCTCGAGCGCCTGCTCGAGGAGGGGGAGGTTCGCCTCGTGGTACCGGACCTCGTTCTTTTCGAGGTGTTGCGGGGCTTTCGCCACGAGCACGAATGGCGACAGGCCCGCGCGCTGCTCACGGCTCTGGATGTCGAGGCGGCCACTGACCCGGACCTGGCGGTCGAGGCGGCCGGCCACTACCGCGCGCTGCGCACCGCGGGCATCACGGTGCGCAGTGCATTGGATGTTCTCATTGCCACGTTTTGCATCGACCGCGGCTACGCCCTCCTCCATCGCGACCGCGACTTCGATGCCTTCGAACAATGGCGCGGTCTGCGCGCCTGGAACCCTTAAGCCCGAACGCCTCACCGCCCGGGCGCACCATCACCCCGGGAGAACGCTATGAAACACCTGGACCTGCGTTTTGACGCGGGCGTGTCCACGGTCACGCTCAATCGCCCCGACGTGCGCAACGCTTTCAACGACGAGGTGATCGCCGAAGTCACGGCGGTTTTCCTCGAGCTGGGGCACCGTCCTGAGGTGCGCTGCGTCGTGCTGGCTGCCAGTGGCACGGCGTTTTGCGCCGGCGCCGACCTGAACTGGATGAAGCGCATGGCCAGCTACTCGCGCGATGAGAACCTGGATGACGCGACGGCCCTGGCGCGCATGCTGGAGGTGATCTACCAATGCCCCAAGCCCACGATTGCCAAGGTGCAAGGCGATGTGTACGCAGGCGGTCTGGGGCTGGTGGCCGCTTGCGACATCGCCATCGCCGCCGACACCGCGCACTACTGCGTGAGCGAGGTGCGTATCGGTCTGATTCCCGCCACCATCAGCCCGTATCTGATACGCGCCATGGGTGCGCGCGCCGCGCACCGCTGGTTCTTGACGGCCGAGCGTTTCGGTGCGGCGCAGGCCACGGCCTGCAGCCTGGTGCATGAGACTGTGCCCGCGGCCGATCTGGACGCGCGTGTGGCGGCCCTGGCCCGCACCCTGGTGCAGGCCGGACCCGAGGCGACCAAGGCCTGCAAGAAGCTGCTGCACGACATCGCCGGCCAAGAAATGAGCGACAGCCTGCTGCAGGACACCGCTGAACGCATTGCCGATATCCGCGTCACGCCCGAGGGGCGCGAGGGCATCGGCGCTTTTCTGGACAAGCGCAAGCCGAACTGGCTGACGGGCGAGGGGAGCTGACCATGTTCATGAAAATTCTGATCGCCAATCGGGGTGAAATCGCCTGCCGGGTCGCCGCGACCGCGCGCCGCATGGCTGTGCGCACCGTCGCCG
>JBIKUT010000042.1:0-10649 GCA_044347465.1 Ramlibacter sp. | reverse complement strand
GCAGGCCCTGTGCGATCAGCGCGTACCGCTCTCGTGCATGGCCGCTTCAGGCGATGTGCAGGCCCAGGCCCGACCCTTCCAGGCCCGCAGCCTGCTCGATGCCGCCTTCGATCGTCTGCGCAGCGACCTGTCGCTCGATGCGCCCGTGGCCGCGTCGATGGGTGCGCGCGTCGCCCCGGCTTCTCGTCACGTATCCTCCCTGTCTGAAAGCGTTGCATGAGCACTCCCTTGCGCACTCCTCAGGTCATCGGCGTCGCCAGCGGCAAGGGCGGGGTTGGCAAGACCACCGTCGCCGTCAATCTGGCGGCGGCCTTGGGTCAGCGTGGCCATCGGGTGTTGTTGCTCGATGCCGACCTGGGCATGGCCAACGCGCAGGTGGCCCTGGGCGTGCGCAGCCCCTTGAACATCAGCCACCTGTTGTCGGGTGAAAAGACGTTGCAGGAGTTGCTGGTCCCCGCTGCGCCGGGCGTGCAACTGGTGCCCGGTGCCTCGGGCCTGCGTGACATGGCGGCCCTGGACATGAGCCAGGTCGCCACCATCATTCATGCCTTCGACGCGCTGCAAGAGTCGGTCGACTACCTGGTCGTGGACGTGGCTGCGGGCATCTCGCCCTCGGTGCTGACCTTCATGGCCGCCTGTCAGCGCCGAATCGTGGTGCTGCAGGACCAACCCGCGGCCATCGCCGACGCCTATGGCTTGATCAAGGTGATGACGCAGGACCAGGACCTGGAAGAGATTTACCTCGTGGCCAACGCCGTGCAAGGCGATGCCCACGGGCAGCAGCTGGCGCAGTTTGTCAACGACGTGACGCTGAAGTTTCTCGGGCGCACCGTCAAGTACCTGGGGTGCGTGGGCGCAGACGATGTCGTGCAGCAGGCCCAGCGCAAGTACCGCAGCGTGATCGATTTCGCGCCGAGCAGCCGCGCCGCATCCGACTTGCGTCGCCTGGCGCAGGCGCTGGAAAAGCTGCCGCCGCTGCAGGAGCCCGGTGGCCAGATGCAATTTTTCATGGAGCGCATGCTGCAAGCGCAGCAGGCTGCGACCTGAGGACGCACGCGCAAGGACACGCCATGGACGCCGCACTCGAACTGTACGAAAGCAGCAAGGGACGCCAGGAGAACCTGGTGATCTCGCACATGCCCATGGTCAAGCGCGTGGCGTTTCACCTGCGGGGACGTATCCCGCCGCTGCTCGATCTGGACGAACTCGTGCAGGTGGGCATGCTCGGACTGATCGAAGCCGCGCGGGGCTATGACCCCCGCCGTGGCATTCCCTTTGAGCACTTTGCGCTCAGTCGCGTGCGCGGCGCCATGCTCGATGAAGTGCGGCGCGTGTCCGATCTCACACGTTCCTCGGTCGCCTTCAACAAGAGTGAGAACGCCGCCGCCCACAAGCTGGTGGCCGAACTCGGTCGCCTGCCCACGCAGGGCGAGGTGGCGCAGTCCATGGGCAAGGACATTGAGTCCTATCACCGCGAACAGGGACAGGCCTGGCGCAGCGAGACCTTCTCCATCGAGGAGGTGAGCGAAGAGGTGATGAACATCGCCGCCGAGCGCGGGTTTCAGCCTGAGGCGCAGGTGGAGCGTGCGCAGTTGCTCCAGGCGCTGGCCGGCGCTATCCAAGATTTGCCCGAGCGCGATCAGTTAATCATTTCGCTGTATTACGTGGAAGAACTCAACCTCAAGGAGATCGGTGAGATACTTGGAGTGAGTGAGTCCCGGGTCAGCCAGTTGCTCACCGCAATCGCCAAAAAGTTGCGGTCGCTGCTCCAGCCGGCGGTCCAAGGCTCTGCCCCTACCTGAATCCGCTTGCACAGTGCAAGGCCGAAGACCGCATGTTCAATATTTTCAAGAAGCCCGACGAAGACGAGCGCGGGCGCGCCGTGGCCGCCTATGAAAAGGCGGTGTCGCTGACCAGCGACGGCCACGAGGCGCGCAGCTTGCGCCTTCGCTTGAGCATGTTGTGCCGCGCGCACCTGGACAAGACTTTTGTGGCGGGCGCGCAGGCCATGGAGGCGTATGAGGCCGCTTGCATGGTGGCGATTCAGCAGGCCAAGCCGCAGCCCGATCCGCCGCAGGCCGCCCTGTTCCAGGCCGTCAAGTCCTCCTCCGGCGAGGTGCAGGTCTATCTGCCCCAGGAATACGCCGACGAGGCCTTTGCCATTGGCATGCTCTATCAAAAGACCGAGCTGAACGCAGCGCAGGCCATCGAGGCCGCCCAGCGTCTGGCCGATCGCATCTCCTACGACGCCCTCAAGCTCAATTCCGCGTTTGTGGCCTTGCAGTTCTTGCGCGACGAACTCGCGGCCGAAGCCGAGGCCGCTGCCGAAGCGGAAGGTGAGGGCGGCGAGGGCGGTGAGGGCGCCGCCGCGGACGGCGACGCCCCGGCCGATCCCAAGGCCTGAGAGGCCTGCAGCCCTTGTCCACCAGCATGCTCACGCTCACCCTCTTGCTGATGATGGCGGTGGCTATCGCGGTGCTGGTGGTGCTGGTGATCTACCTGGTCGACCGCTTCAACGGCCTCGAGCGCGAGACCAAGCAGCTGATGCAAAACCTGCAGCAGCCCCAACAAGCCAAGCCCGCGGGCCCCTATGCCGGCCTGTCTGGCAAGGCGCTGTGGGATGCCGTCACCGGCGAGGCCCCCGAGAGCCTGGACGAACTGGTGATCGAAGGCGTACGCAAGCGCTATCGACTGCTCCTTGGTGAACACATTAGTTTTGTTTTCAGTGAGGGCGTGTCCGACCAGCCCAAAGGCTTTGATGCCGTGCCGTCCAACACGCGCACGGTGCGCACGCCTCGCACGCAGGTCGATTCGTGGCTGCCGCCCGAAGCGGTGGAGGCGATCTATCGCTGCGGCCAGGGCTATGCCCGCAACGACCCGGCCGAACTTCCTGGTTTGCGCCAGCGCCTGGACGAGGTCTGCGCCCAGTTGCAGATGCAAGCCGGCCTGGAGGTGCTGCAGCCGGCCTCCAGCCTCTTGATGCCGCCCCAGCCCCAGCCCCAGCCTGCGGCGCCGGCGCCCGCGGCTGAAACTTCCGCCCCCGGGGCCTAAAGTCCGGGCCGCTGCGTCCGATTCTTCGTGGGAGCGAATGCAACCCACGGAGAAACAGACATGCGCCTGCACAAACTTGCTTTCGACAGCTACGGCGCCGTTCAGGTCGCCACCGGCGTCGCAACGGCCGACAACGTCAAACTGATCCTGATGCTGTTTGATGGCCTGCTGGAAAGCCTGGCAGCCGCGCGCGGCCACATCATGCACGGCAACATCGCGGACAAAGGCAAGGCCATTGCGCGCTGCAGCCGCATCCTCATGGGCCTGCAGGGTTCTTTGGACTTCGAGCGCGGCGGCGAGCTGGCGCAAAACCTCGACGAGCTGTATGGCTATGTCACGCGTCGCCTGGTGCGCGCCAACGCCCACAACGACCTGGAAATCCTGGAAGAAGTGCGCAGCCTGATGGCCGAGATCCGTGACGCCTGGGCCAGCCTGCCGGGTCTGATGCCCGGTCGTGTGGTCGCTCCCACCCTGAACTGACCGCTTCGCAGCCGCCCCTGGAGATTGCCATGAAGCACTCGTTTATTGTCGCGGCCCTGATTGGCCCCTTCCTGGCCGGTTGCATGACGCTGGGCATGCCGCCCGCCGCCGAGGCCAACGCACCTGCCGCTGCAGCCGCTGCCCCCGCGCCCGCTGCTGCCCCCGCCGCTGCGCCGGCTGCGGCCAGCATGATTGCGCCGATGGTCGAAAAGCGCGAGACGCTGGTGGCCACGGGCTACGCGGTCATCAGCGTACAAAACCACAAGCTGGCCGCGCAGCAACGCCTGATGGCGATCCGCGCGTCCAAGCTCGATGCCTATCGCGCCTTGACCGAGCAGGTCTATGGCCAGCACCTGGACGCCTCCACCACGGTGGCCGACATGGTGGTGATGAACGACACCTTCCGCACCCGCGTCGAAGGCGTGGTGTATGGCGCGGTGCTCGTGAGCATCACCCCGGTGGGCGATGACACCTATGAGACCACCATGTCGCTGGATCGCCAGGTGGTCAACGACCTGCGCGCCCTCTATCTGGGGCAACTGGCCGCGAGGCGCAAATGAGGCGCGCGGGCTGGCTGATCGCTGGCTGCCTGGCGGCCTCGATCGGGGCCCAGGCGCAGACCGCGCCGGCCGCGCCGGCCGGCGCGCTGTCGGCGGCCGATGCCGAGCGTCAGCTGCAGGCGATCCGCGATGCCTTGATCGAGAAGACGCTGTCCGCGCCGGTGCGTGTGCAGTCCTTTGGGTGGATCGATGCCGAAGGTCGCTTGCATGAGAGCACCCAGTTCACCTCCGACACCCAGGTGCGCGGCGTGCGCGTACAGGCCTATGTGGAAGACCCTGCTGCCACCGCAGCCGCCGAGGCGGTGCGTGTGCAGGTGGATACCAGCGTGTTGCCCGCCGGTCTGGGTCGCCAGGCCGAGGTCGATCCGCAGCGTTGCATGGCGTCTTCGCGCCGCTGGCGGCAGGCCCTGCATGTCGAAGCGGTGAACACCATCACCGGCCCGGGCACTGCGGGTCTCGCACCCGTGGCCCGCAACTTGTCGCAGTCCTTCCTGGAGGCGGCACGTGAGTCGCGTCGTTGGGTGGCGCAGCGCCGCCCCTACCAGCCGACCACGGCGTATGAACAAGCGCTGGTCGGGCGCGATGTGGACAGCACCGAATGGCTGGCCCGTATCGAGCTCGATGGCCGACCCGGCGCGCTCGAAGCGCGCGTGGAAGTGATGCCGCTCAATCAACCCACCCAGGCGCGTCACGTGCGCGTGCCGCTGGCGCAGGTCAGTGGGGCGCACCTGGACGCCGCCATGGCCAGTGCGCTGACGGCCCTGGAGCGCCAGAGCGCCTGTGATCCCCTGTGGTATTCCGTGACCGGCAGCGGCGACCGCCTGCAACTGCGTGAGGGCGTTGCCCACGGCCTGCAGCCGGGCGATCGGCTCTTGCTGGTCGAGCGCCAACACCTGCCCAGTCGGCTGCTGGAGCCGGGCGCCGCGCGCGCCTTGGCCCTGGTCCAGGTGGGCACCCCCGCCGCCAATGGAACGCCGCTGCGCTGGCTGGCTGGCCCCCGACCCGAGCAGGCGGGCGACTGGGTGGCGTTACCCCTGTAACGCGCCGCGCGCACGAGGAGGAAACTGATGCCGATGACCTGTTCTTGCCAGCCTGTGTTTCAGAAACTGGTCGCGGGTGCGCTCGCGGGCTTTGCTTTTGCCGCTGTCGCCGCAGACCCGCCGGCAGCCGGCGCGCAGGCGGCTGCTTCTGCCGCTGCTCCCGCCCCGCGGGCGGCGCGTGCCGACGCGGCCCCGACCCGTGCCGCCCTGGAGACCTTGCTCGGCTCGCTGCCGGCGCGCACCCAAGCCGAGGGCCCGCCGCGCCAGCGCACCACCGCCTTGCGCGGCGAGACGCTGGACGCCGCGATTCGTCGCACCATGGGCGATATGCCGTTCAAGGAAAGCTTCCTGCGCGGTGTGTTCCTGGAAATCAATGCGGGCGCGGTGCAACCGGGTACCACCCGCCTGGTCGCCGGGGCGCAGTTGCAGGTGCCGCACCTGGACGATCTGCGCAGCCACCTGCAGCGGGTGCTGGGGCCGCAAGTGCCAGCCGCGTCGCAGGCCGCCGCGCCGAATCCCGCGGACAAGCGCCATTGGGTGCGCTTTCCCTGAGCGGTGATCCACAGCACCGAATTTTCTGCGCAGACCCCGCGACTGCCGCCCATCTTTCTGGAGGGGCGGCTGCCGATGTTCGAGGCGCCCGCCGTGGCCGCTTTGGGCCTGCGCGATGGCCAGGTGGTGCGCCCGCTGGTGGAGTCGCGTGACGGCCAGCTCCAGTTGATCCTGCAAGGTCTGCTGATTCCTGTGCCGCCGCAGATGCGGCTGCTCGCGGGTGAACGCCCCGCCTGGCAGGTGCGCCTGGACGCTCAGGGCCGCGCGACGCTGGTGCCCTTGGGCGGACCGCCGGGCGATGCGTCCGCTGCGGCCACGTCGTCCGCCCCCACGCAAGCTGCGACGCGGCTCGCCCAACTGGCCTTGCGCCCACCGGCCCTCAGTGGTCTGGCGGCGCTGATGCAGCCGGGCGCGCTGGCCGCGTTGTTTCAGGCCGCGCCGCAGCCCGAGGTCGGCGCGCAGATCGCGCAGTTGATGCGACAGTGGCCGTCCACCGCCCAGATCACGCCCGAGTTGTTGCGACGCGTCTTGCGCCAAGGGGGCTGGACGCAGGAGGCGGCGCTTGCGCGCGGCGAGCGCATGGCCGGCGCCGACGGCCCCGACACGAAATCCTTGCTGCGGACCCTGTTGGCCGACTGGACCCAGGCGCCCGCCGCCACCCGCGGTGTGCTGCAAGACGCGCTGGACGACATCGAGTCGCGCCAGCTGCAGTCGGTGGTCGATCCGTCTGCCGGCCGCGAGCTGGCGCTGTCCATGCTTTTGCCCTTTGCCGACGCCGAGCCGGTGCATGTGCGCTGGTCGCAGGCGCGCGAGCGCCAAGAGGGCAGCGACGGCGGCGACGCCGGGCCGGCGCCCTGGGTGGTGGACCTGCACACGCGCAGCAGCGTCATGGGCGAGGTCTGGCTGCGCACCCGCATCAGCCGAGGCACGCGGGTCGAGTTGGTGATGTGGGCCGAGCGCGCCGAGCTCGCCGCGCAGGCCCGCGCCGCTGGGCCCAGCCTGGTGGCGTGGCTGAATGAAGCGGGGCTGCGCATGTCCAGCCTGCAGGTCCTACACGGATCCCCGCCGCCGGGCATCGAGTCTGTGGCCCCTGCCAGTGGCGATCCCGGGCGCCTGGTGGACTTGACCGCATGAGCCCGCGATCGTCAGCCCGGGGTGTGCGCGAAGCCGTGGCCTTGGCCTATGGCGAGCGTGCGGCGCCGGTCGTGACAGCGCGCGGACACGGCGAGTTGGCCGAGCGTTTGATCGAGGAGGCGCAGCGACAGGGCGTGCATGTGGCCCAGGATCCGGCGCTGCTGTCCATGCTGTCCAAGGTGGACATCGACCAGGAAATTCCGAGCGAGGTCTACACCGCGGTGGCGGTGGTGCTGTCGTGGGTGTATTGGCTGCGCGGCATGCAGCCGGGCGACGAGAAAAAGAATCAGGCTTCGCTGTAGGCGCGGCGGGCGCCGCGGCGTGCAACCTGGCCCATGCGATCGTACAGATCGACCGAATCGGAGGGCTCACTCAGTTGCAGCGAGCGCAGGGTGGCGCCCACCACTTCGATCTGGCGGGAGATCAGCAGCTCGTTGCGCCGATGCTGGTCTCGGCACAGGGTCAGCGACTGCAGCACCTCGGCCCAGGCGGGCGGTGCTTCGGGCAGGGCGGCAATTTGTTGGGAGGTGGTTTGCAGGGCCTCGAGCCGGGCGACTTTCTCGGACTGGAGGGCCTCGATGCGGTCGAAGGACTGGGTGCGCAGGGCCTCGAACTCCTCTTGCAGCAGCGCGTCGAGCGCCTGCACGTGGGCTTGCGCGGTGTCCAGATCCAAAGCCGTCATCACTCGCGGATCATCTGCTCGAGGGCCAGGAAGTTTTCGGCGATGCGGCGCGGGTCCAGCGGGTACTGGCCCTGCTCGACCTGCTTCTTGATCGCGTCCACCTTGGCGCGGTCGAACGTCGGCTCCTGGGCCGACACGCGGGCGGCCTGGCTCAGTTCGAGTTTGTCGTCCGCAGCGGGTGCGGGTGCGCGGGCGGCCGCAGCGGCCATGGCATCCGGGGCTTTGTCGGCCTTTTCGGCGCGGTCGGCCACTTGGCGCTCCACCGAGTTGGCGGACGCCATGCGATTCCATTGCGTGATCGGGTTGGTCATACGGGCTCTTTCTTCGGCTCGGAACACAGGTCCGGGCTCGACGTGTCTGAGGAATCGGTCCCCCGTCGGAAAACTTGAGGGCTTTTCATCAATTATCCGTTTTAGACCCTTGAATCAACGCAAATTGCTTAATTCGTATTACTGAAGCAGCTTCAGGACGGTCTGTTGGTCCATATTAGCCTGTGCCAAAACCGCCGTGGCGGCCTGCTGCATGATCTGCGTGCGGGCCAGGTCGGTGCTGGCCTGGGCGTAGTTGGCGTCCTCCACCTGGCTGCGCGAGGCGGTGGTGTTCATGGACACGTTGGACAGGTTGTCCATGATGTAGTCCAGGCGGTTCATGACCGCACCCATCACGGCGCGGTTGCCGTTGACCTTGTCGAGGGCCTCGTCGATCTTGGCCAGCACGGTTTGGGCGCCCGCCACGGTATCGATCCGATTGGTGCGCTCCTCGGTGTTGGCCAGCTCCACGTCGCCGGTGATGCTGCTGGTGATCGGGCCCTTGCTGCCGTAATCGGCAAAGTCGATGTAGATGGTCTGGGTGGCGCTGGCGCCCACGTGGAACGACAGACGACCCGTGCGCGGGGGCGACATCTTGCTGGTGGACTCGTCCACCAGGCCGCCATAGGTGCCTTGCTGGAAGCCCAGGGTGGCGAAGTCGCCATCGTCGTTAAAGCCGTTGGCGCCGGGAGACAAGGTGAAGGCGTCGTCGGACTGCAGCAGGACGGAGCCGTAGCTGGTCTTGGCCGTCGTGGATGCCGCGGTGGCCGACGCAATGCTGGAGGCCGCAGTTCCCGACAGGCCCAGCTCGGCGGCTGTCACGGTCGAGTCATGCCAGACCGACAGGTTGCGGCCGTCCGGCGTGGACAGGGTCAAGCGGCCATCCGAGGTGGCCTCGGCCAACACGCCGTGCTGGCCGCGTTGGGTGTTAATGGCGTCAATGATGTTGGTCAAACGCGTGGTGGACGATTCGCTGGCCGTCAGAGTGACGGCCACGGCCACGCCGTTCAGGTAGATGTTGGTGCTGGCGCTGCTGGTCGTGGTCGGCACGGCCGTGGCCACGGTGCTGGCCGGTGCCACGCTGGCGGTCACGCCGGTTTCTGCGGTGCTCGCGTTGATGGCGGCGACCATGGCAATGGCGCTTCCCGCGCGTGAGCTGGTGGCTGCGACCGTGGAACTGACGGCGTCGTCCGAGGCGGCAGCGCCCCGAATGGCGATGCCGTTGATCTTCAGGTCGCCATCGCCCAGGGATTCGATGCCGGAGGCGGCGGTCACGACCGGGCGCACGCCCGAGGTGTAGATCGAGGTGTTGCTCGAGTAGTCGCCTGGCCGGATGCCAGCGCGCGTCCAGTCCGTGGTCGACGTGGTGGTGACTTCAATCTCACCCTCGACAGTGCTTTCCAGCGAGTACGAGCCGATCTGCAGGCCTTGCTGCAAGCCCGTGCGGGCAGAGAAGTCGGCCGCCGTGCTCTCGGTGTTGAAGGCGATCTCGATATTGCGACCGTCCAGAGCTTCCAGGCGCACACCCTCGGCGTCGCTGTTGGTGTTGATGGCCACCACACCCGTCTGTGCGCTGATGGCATTGATGGCCGCCACCATGGTGGCACGGCTCTCGCGCAGGTTATTGAGGGTGGAGGTGATCTGGGGGGTGGTGTAGCCGTTGATGCTGACCGTGCCAGTGACCACGTCGGAGCCGCTCATGGCGGCGCCCGTCAGGACGTTGGTCTTGACCGTGGCGACGACGCCGGTTTGGGCGGTCATCTCATTGATCGCCGCGACACGCGCAATCGCGCTGGCGCCCACTGACTCGCCGCTGGACAAGGTGTCGTTCTCGGCATAGGAGGCCGGGATGGTGATGCCATTGATGATGATGTCGTTGGCCTGCATGTTCTCGGCCGTCGGCATGGTGCGGCTAATTGCCCAGCTGACGGACTGGCTAGCGTAGCTGGCAGACGCACCGCCGCTGGTGACCGTCTGAGTCAGGACCACGTCGGCGCTGACCAAGCCGGACCCGGCCTTCAGCGTAATCGTGTTAGACGACATCACGATCTTGGTCGCGTCCGTGGTGTCGATGGTGATGATGTTGCCATCTGGCATCGTGAACTCGGCCGAGGTCAGGGCGCTAGCGCCGACCACGACATCCAGCGTGCCTGCTTTCAGGAAAGCGCCGGAGCCCGAAGCTGCCACGGTGTTCGCTGAGATGCTCGTGCTAGGCGTTCCATTGGTGTATGTCACGTCCGAGTCGAATACGCCCGCCGAGGCCACCTTGTAGACCGGGCGATCGCCCACGCGCTCGCCGGCCGTACCGTTGAGGATGGAGAAGCCGTTCCACTGGGTGAACTCGGAGATGCTCTGGATCTGTTGTTTGAGCTGCTGGAATTCGATGTCCAGGTAGCCGCGTTGATCTTGGGCGTTGGTGTCGTTGATCGCCTGCACCGCCAGTTCGCGCATGCGTTGCAGCATGTCGGTGATGGAAGCGGTGGCCCCTTCTGCTGTCTGGATCAAGGAGACCGCGTCACCCGCGTTGCGAATCGCCATGTCCAGGCTGCGGATTTGCTGCGACATCCGGTTGGCAATCGCCAGACCCGCCGCGTCGTCGCGTGCGGAGTTGATGCGTTTACCGGTTGAGAGCTGCTGCATCGCCGCACTTTGCTCGCGGCCTGAAACCTTCAGGGCGTTCTGGGTGTACAGCGCTTTGACGTTGGTGTTGATAACGGACATGTGGGACCCCACTCAAAATTTGTTTTGTCGAATCGTTCGCACGATGTGGCAAGGACTTGCCGGGGAATGCGGACTGGCCTTGCCGCTGGACATTTATTGCCGCTGCTGGATCGGGCCGACA
>JBIKUT010000358.1:0-2748 GCA_044347465.1 Ramlibacter sp. | reverse complement strand
ACGAAGGCGGCATTGCCAACATGAACTACTCGATCTCCAACAACGCGGAGTACGGCGAGTACGTGACGGGCCCGGAGGTGATCAACGAGCAGTCGCGCGCCGCCATGCGCAACGCCTTGAAGCGTGTGCAAAACGGCGACTACGCCAAGATGTTCATTCTGGAAGGCCGCACGGGCTATCCGAGCATGACGGCACGTCGTCGCAACATGGCCGAACACAGCATCGAAGTGGTGGGCGCGCAGCTGCGAGCCATGATGCCCTGGATCGCCAAGAACAAGCTGGTCGACCAGACCCGCAACTGAACGCACGATCCGTTCGCACGAAAAGCCGCCTTCGGGCGGCTTTTTACCGCCGCCCTCGGGCGGCTTTTTCATGCCCTGGGCTTGGTTACACTGCCCGGATGCAAGATGGATCCGATTCGCAGAGCCAGGCCGACGCCGACGGGGAGGGCGCAGTGCCGCGCAAACCCCGCAAGGGCATTTACGTCCTGCCCAATCTCTTCACCCTCGCGGCCCTGTTCGGCGGCTTTTATGCCGTGGTGATGGCGATGAACAACCGCTTCGACCTGGCGGCCTTGGGGGTGTTTTGCGCCATGGTCCTGGACAGCCTGGACGGCCGGGTGGCCCGCATGACCAACACCCAAAGCGCCTTTGGCGAGCAGATGGATTCGCTGTCGGACATGGTCTCTTTCGGGGCCGCGCCGGCCCTGATCGCCTACGAGTGGTCGTTGCGCGGCCTGGGCCGCTGGGGCTGGATTGCCGCCTTCGTCTATTGCGCCTGCGCCGCGCTGCGCCTGGCCCGCTTCAACGTGAACACCGCGGTGGTGGACAAACGCTATTTCCAGGGCCTGCCCTCGCCGGCCGCCGCCGCCCTGGTGACCGGCTTCATCTGGTTGATGAACGACTACGGCGTCGAGGGTGCCGAGGTGCGCTGGTTCATGTTTGCCTTCGCCCTGTACGCGGGCTTGACCATGGTCACCAACGTGCCGTTCTACAGCTTCAAGGACGTGTCCATGAAGAAGTCGGTGCCCTTTGCGGTCATCGTCCTGCTGGCCCTAGTGATCGCCGTGATCAACATTCACCCACCAGCGGTGCTGTTTGGTTTGTTCGTGATCTACAGCCTGTCTGGTTATGCCGTGTACGGCTGGCGCCGCTTTAAGGGCGAGCCCACCAGCATGATCAGCACGTCCACCGACGAACCGGACGAGGCCGGCTTGCACAAGTAATGGCGGGCTGTGCTACATTCACGACTTATGACTCGCATCGCGCTGGCTCTACTGCTATCCCCCAACGGGCGGAGACGGTAGCGTTCGCGCAACCCCCCTCACGGCCCGTGTGCAACTGCAGCGGGCCGTTTTGCTTTGTGCGGTGCCCGGGTCATTCGATTCATTGAAAGCTGGAGAAATTTTCCATGGCAGACAAACTGATCATCTTCGACACCACCTTGCGTGACGGCGAGCAGTCGCCCGGCGCGTCCATGACCCGCGACGAAAAGCTGCGGATTGCACGCCAGCTCGAACGCCTGAAGGTGGATGTGATCGAGGCGGGCTTTGCCGCCAGTTCCAACGGTGATTTCGAGGCGGTGAAAGCCATCGCCAATGCGATCAAGGACTCCACGGTGTGTTCGCTGTCTCGCGCCAACGACCGCGACATCGCGCGCGCCGCCGAGGCGATCCAGGGCGCGGCACGCGGTCGCATCCACACCTTCATCGCCACCTCGCCGCTGCACATGGAAAAGAAGCTGCGCATGACGCCCGAGCAGGTGCTCGAGCAGGCCAAGCAGTCGGTGCGCTTTGCCCGTAACCTGTGTGGCGATATCGAGTTCTCCCCCGAGGATGGTTATCGCAGCGAGATGGATTTCCTGTGCCGGGTGCTCGAGGCCGTGATCGCCGAAGGCGCGACGACCATCAACGTGCCCGACACCGTGGGCTACGCCGTCCCCGAGCTGTATGGCAATTTCATCAAGACCCTGCGAGAGCGCATCCCCAACTCCGACAAGGCGATCTGGTCGGTGCACTGCCACAACGACTTGGGCATGGCGGTGGCCAACTCGCTGGCGGGCGTGAAGCTGGGCGGCGCGCGCCAGATCGAGTGCACGATCAACGGCCTGGGCGAGCGCGCGGGCAACTGTTCGCTCGAGGAAGTCGTGATGGCGGTCAAGACCCGCAAAGATTATTTCGGCCTCGAGCTGGGCATCGACACCCAGCACATCGTCGCGGCCAGCCGCATGGTCAGTCAGACCACCGGCTTCGTGGTGCAGCCCAATAAGGCGGTGGTGGGGGCCAATGCCTTTGCCCACGCCAGTGGCATTCACCAGGACGGCGTGCTCAAGGCCCGCGACACCTACGAGATCATGCGCGCCGAGGACGTGGGCTGGTCGGCCAACAAGATCGTGTTGGGCAAGCTCTCGGGCCGCAACGCCTTCAAGCAGCGCCTGCAGGAGTTGGGTGTGGCGATGGAAAGCGAGGCGGACATCAATGCCGCCTTCGCGCGCTTCAAAGAACTGGCCGACCGCAAGAGCGAGATCTTCGACGAGGACATCCTGGCCTTGGTCAGCGACGATGGGGCAGCAGGCGCCCGGGAGTCTTATGGCTTTGTCTCGCTGTCGCAACACAGCGAAACCGGCGAGCGGCCCCATGCCGCGGTGGTGTTCACGGTCGACGGACGCGAGATCCGGGGCGAATCCGACGGCAACGGCCCGGTGGACGCCTCCCTCAAGGCCATCGAGAGCCACGTCAAGAGCGGGGCG
>JBIKUT010000357.1:0-2751 GCA_044347465.1 Ramlibacter sp. | reverse complement strand
AGCTGCGCGCCCAGTCTTTGATCGCCGAAGAGGCCCGTTCTGCGCTGGTGCGTGCCGAGGCGGCCTACACCGACGCCTCGCAGCGCCTGGTGACGGTGCGCCGCGAGGCCAGCGAGACGCAGGCCCGCGCCCACGAGCTGCAGGTCGAGACCCTGCGCCTGACCCAGCTGGCCGAACAGACCCGCGCCCGCAGCGAGCAGATCGCGGGTGACCTGGCCGAAGTCGATGCCCTGCTCGAAGAATTGCAGGAGCGCCGCGTCACCGCCGAAGCGCGCTTCGAAGAACTGGACATGCAGCTGGCCGACACGCAGGAGCGTCACGCCCAGCTCGATGAACGCGTGATCGAGGCCGAGCGCAAGCTGGTCGAATCGCGCGAGCAGCAACGCACCTTGGAGCGCCAGGCGCAAGAGGCGCAGTTTGCGCAACGCGCACTGGACGCACGTCAGGGCGAGCTGCAGCGTGCCATCGAGACCGCCGGCCAGCAGACCACCGCCTTGGTCGACGAAGAAGCCCGCGCCCGCGAGGAGCTGGCGCGCCTGAGTGACGCCGCGGCCCAGGCCGGCCTGCAAGACGCGCTGTCCCTGAAGGCCGAGCGCGAGACGGCCCTGGGCGCCAAGCGCAGCGAATACGACGACCTCACCAACAAGCTGCGCGCCAGCGACGAGCGTCGCCTGGGCTTTGAGCGCGAGCTCGAACCCCTGCGCCAGCGCATCACCGACCTGCAGTTGAAGGAACAAGCCTCGCGCCTGGGTCTGGAGCAGTACACGCAGCTGCTGGCCGATGCCCAGGCCGACCTGGAAGCGGTGGCCCGCAGCATCGAAGACAACAAGGTGCGCCTGACCGGCCTGCAAGGCGAGATCGATCGCTTGCACCGCGAGATCCAGTCGCTGGGCGCGGTCAACCTCGCGGCCCTGGACGAACTGGCCTCTGCGCGCGAGCGCAAGCAGTTCCTCGATGCGCAGTCGGCCGACCTGAACGAAGCCATCACCACGCTGGAAGACGCGATCCGCAAGATCGACGGCGAGACCCGCGAACTTCTAGGCGGCACCTTCAAGGCCGTCAACGAGCACTTTGGCCGCATGTTCCCCGAGCTGTTCGGGGGCGGCAATGCGCGCCTGGTCATGACCGGTGAAGAAATTCTGGACGCCGGCGTGCAGGTGATGGCCCAGCCCCCGGGCAAAAAGAACCAGACCATCCACCTGCTCTCGGGCGGCGAAAAGGCCCTCACGGCCATCGCGCTGGTGTTTGCCATCTTCCAGCTCAATCCTGCGCCTTTCTGCTTGCTCGACGAGGTGGACGCCCCCCTGGACGACGCCAACACCGAGCGCTATGCCAAGCTGGTGACCACCATGAGCAAAGGCACGCAGTTCCTGTTCATCAGCCACAACAAGATCGCGATGGAGATGGCCGAACAGTTGATCGGCGTGACCATGCAGGAGCAGGGCGTGTCGCGCATCGTGGCCGTGGACATGGAGTCCGCCGTCTCGATGGCACAAGTCTGATCCCCGACGGCCCGCCATGAGCAGCTTGACCGTCGGCTTGGCGATCCTGGGCGGCACGACTCTGGCCGCCCTGGTGGCCTGGAGTGCCTGGACCAACCGCCGTCACACGCCCCGTCAGCCCGAGCAGGCGCCGCGTGCGCCCGAGCCCACGCGTGAGGACCCGCGGGTCGGTGGGGACCCGGCCGATCGTTTGGAGCCTTCCGATATCGATGCCGGTGCCGATGCGGATTTGCGACAGACGCAGGCGGCTTTCGATTCGGCTCACGCGCCCACCGGCGACTCGGATGACGATTCGCGCGTCTCCCTGCTGGACGATTCGCCTCTGGGTCCGGTGCCGGTGCCGGAGCGCAAGCCACCGCTGGATGCCCTGGTCGATTCGATTGCACCGATCGGTCTCGATGGCCCGGCCGTCTCCGGCGATGCCGCCCTGGCGGCCTTGCCACCGACCCGCCGCGTGGGCAGCAAGCCCTTTGCGGTGGAGGGGCAAAACGAGGCGACCGACCAGTGGGAGATGCCGCAAGCGGGTCAGCGCTACACCGCCTTCCAGGCCGGTGTGCAACTGGCCAATCGCACCGGCGCGCTCAACGAGATCGAGTTCTCAGAGTTCGTGGTCAAGGCCCAGGCCTTTGCCGATGCGGTCAACGGCACGGCCGACTTTCCCGACATGCGTGATGAAGTGGCGCGTGCCCGCGAGCTCGATCAATTTGCCAGCGCGCGCGATGCGCAATTGAGTCTGACCCTGCGGGCCCGCCTGGTGGCCTGGAGCCCCGGCTATTTGCACCAGCATGCCTCGCGTCTGGGCTTCGTGGCCGGCGCGCTGCCCGGTCGCCTGGTGCTGCCGGCCAGCACCGCAGGCGCCTTGCCGATCATGAGCCTGTCGTTCGATACGCAGGCCGCGCTGGCCGACGACCCGACACAGGCTGCCTTGCTCGAATTCACACTCACCATCGACGTGCCCCAGGTGCCGCGCGAGGAGCGTCCGTTTGAGCGCATGCGCGAGGCGGCTGCGGTGCTCGCGCAATCCATGGACGGCATCATCAGCGACGACCGTGGCCAGCCCATACGCGAGGACGTGCTCGATGCCATCGGCGCCGAACTCACCTCGCGCTACGACTCGCTCGACGCGCGCGAGTTGTCCGCGGGCTCCGCCCTGGCACGCCGCTTGTTCTCATGACCGACGCGGGGGCCTTGCCGACCGCCTTGCGCGAGCAGGCCGACGCACTGCGCGCGCAGCTGCATCACCACGCCC
>JBIKUT010000356.1:0-2758 GCA_044347465.1 Ramlibacter sp. | reverse complement strand
GAAAACCTGCTCACGGGCTCTTACACCCGCAAGGATAAGGGCGAGATCGCCGCCAACCTCGAGAAGGTCTACACCTACTTTCCGCGCCTGAAGACGCGGCGTACCTCGCAGGCGGCCTACACCTCGGGCGGCGAGCAGCAAATGTGTGCCATCGGCCGCGCGCTCATGGCCAACCCCTCGATGGTGTTGCTGGACGAGCCCTCCATGGGGCTGGCGCCGCAGATCGTCGAGGAGGTTTTCGAAATCGTGAAGGACCTCAACGTCAAGGAAAAGGTCACCTTCCTGCTCGCCGAGCAAAACACCAATATGGCGCTGCGCTATGCCAACTACGGCTACATCATGGAGAGCGGCCGTGTCGTGATGGACGGGCCCGCGTCCGATCTGGCGAACAACGAGGACGTGAAAGAGTTCTACTTGGGCGTCGGCGGTGGCGAGCGCAAAAGCTTCAAAGACGTCAAGAGCTACAAGCGACGCAAGCGCTGGCTGGCCTAGGCGCCGCCGGCAATTTCCTGAAGTGCCGGCAGATCGAGCACCTCGATCGAGCCATACCCAATCCGCAGAATGCCCGCGTCCTGCATCTCGTGCAGCGCGCGGTTGGCGATCTGGCGTGACACGCCCGAGAGCCGTCCGATTTCTTCCTGCGAGATCTCCAATTGGCGCGTGGTGCCGGGATAGAGATCGGGGTTGAACAGACTGGCCAGGCAGTAGGCCACCTGCGCCTTGGTGTTATTGAGCCGCAGGCTTTGCACCATCGCGATGAAATGCCCGAGGCGCGCATTGAGCTGTCCGATCAGCCAGGCCGAGAAGGGGTGGCTGTCTTGCATCAGCCACTGGAAGGTGGCGCGCGGCATGAAGGCCACCACGCTGTCGCGGATGGCGACCACGTCGTAGGGTCGCAACTCGCCCTTGATCACTGCGCCTTCGCCCACCCAGGCGCCGGAGGGCACGCCGATGAAGCTGGCGCTTTTGCCACCGGCGGTGATGGTCTCGACCTTGAGCATGCCCTGGACCACACCGATCCAGTGCACCGAGGGCGTCCCGCGCGCGCAGACCATGGCGCCCGCGTCGAAAGACCGGACCAGCGTTTCGCGCTGTACGCGCTCGGCCTGCGCCGGGGTCAGGCCGGCCATCCAGGGTGAGCCGTTCAGGAACTTGCGGAGCGCGTCGGAATTCACTTCAGAGGGGAGTCGGGATGTTGCGCGCGATTCTGCACCGCCTCGAACTCGGGTTAACCCTGAACCGACCACTGCGCCAATTGGTGAGTCTCGGACAGTATGCGGCGCGCACTCCTCGTAGATTGGGGGGATGACTGCACCGAACTTCGACGCTCAGGAGCGACGCGATCCCGCGCAACGCGAAGCGGCCTTGATGGCCGCACTGTCCAACCATGTGGCCCATGCCCAGGCCAGTGCGCCAGCGCAGGCCGAACGCCTACGAGGTGTCGACGCGCGCGCGATCACCAGCCGCGAGGCGCTGGCGCAATTGCCGGTCCTTCGTAAAAGCGAATTGCTCGAGGCGCAGCAAGCGCAGCGGGGCGTCGAGCCCTTCGCCGGTTTTTCCGCCAGCGGCTGGCGCGGGCTGAAGACGCCGCGTCGCGCGCGCCGCGTGTTCCAGTCGCCCGGGCCTTTGTACGAGCCGCAGGGGCAGGACCTGGATTTCTTTCGCATGGCGCGCGCGATGCATGCCGCCGGTTTTGTGGACGGGGATTTGATCCACAACGGCTTTAGCTACCACCTCACGCCCGCCGGCATGATGATGGAAGGCGGGGCTTTCACGCTGGGCTGCTCGGTGTTTCCCGGCGGCGTGGGCAACACCGAGTTGCAGCTGGCGGCGATGGCCGATCTGTGCCCGCACGGCTTTGCCGGCACGCCCAGCTTCCTGAAGATCCTGCTGGAAGCGGCGCAGGCCAAGGGCCAGACCTTGTCGGTGACGAAAGCACTCTTTAGTGGCGAGGCCTTCCCGCCCTCGCTGCGTGACTGGATGCGTGAGCGCGGTGTCGAGGGCTACCAGTGCTATGCGACCGCCGATGTGGGCCTGATCGCCTACGAGACCTCGGCGCGCGAGGGCCTCGTGCTGGACGAGGACGTGATCGTCGAGATCGTGCGACCGGGCACGGGCGATCCGGTCGCGGAGGGTGAGATCGGCGAGGTGGTGGTGACGGCGCTCGACGCCGACTATCCCTTGATCCGCTTTGGCACTGGCGATCTGAGCGCGGTGTTGCCCGGGCATTGCCCCACGGGTCGCACCAACACCCGCATCCGCGGCTGGCTGGGCCGCGCCGACCAGACCACCAAGATCCGCGGCATGTTTGTGCACCCGGGGCAGGTGGCCGAAGTGGCGCGCCGGCATCCGGGGGTGGGGCGTGTGCGGCTTGTGGTGGAGGGCACCATCGGCGATGAGCGCATGGTGCTGCACGCCGAGACGGCAGCCCCCTCACCGCAGCTGGCCGAGCAGATGGTGGCGTCGGTGCGCGATGTCACCAAGCTGCGTGGCGAAGTGAACCTGGTGGCACCGGGTTCGCTGGCGGCGGATGGCAAGGTGATCGACGATCAGCGTAGCTACAAGTAGTTTGGTTGCTGTTTTTCTCCGGCCCGGCGCGCTGCGTGTGCGGGTACGGGGCGGGCGGGGGACACGGGCCCGGGGGCTTCAAGTGCGGGGGCCCTTCGGGCTCCCTTGCGGTGCTCGGTCGCTGGGGGCACGCGCGACAACTCGCCCTGCGGGCTCAGACACGTCGCGCTTTCCACCCCCATCGCCCTGC
>JBIKUT010000355.1:0-2775 GCA_044347465.1 Ramlibacter sp. | reverse complement strand
TCGCCACTCGCCACCAGGGTTGCCCCCGTGCTGCCGTTCGACTTGCATGTGTAAAGCATTCCGCCAGCGTTCAATCTGAGCCAGGATCAAACTCTACAGTTCGATCTTGAATTGTTTGCCGTCTTGCGACGGCCACTCATAAAAACGGAATTGAAGTGAACTTCACTTCTATTCTCATGAGCGTTTAAGTGAAAGCCTGTTAAAGCTTTCGATTCCGAAGAATCTGGCACTTCGCATGCCACTCAAACGCCCACGCTTATCGGCTGTGTATTTTTAATGAACCCGTCAGACCCAAGCCCCTCTCGGAGCCGACCCACTTGAGGGCCGCCTGACTCACCCCGCTGCGATCAGCGAAGCCTTGAATTATGACACGAATTTGAGGGACCGGTCAACTCAGGCAGAAAATTTCATCTGCCAAAGCGCGATCACACCCCAAATTCACGCCCGCCGCCCCCGACAGCACTCCAAAAGCTCAACGCCCTCAAGAGCACCGCCGTCAACAGCGAAGCCCACGATTATGACACGGATCCGGGAGAACCCGAGAACGGGGTGGAGCGTCGCGCTTCGAATGCTTACGAGCACACACGCAGACCCCGAGCTGCTCGAGTCTCATTGGCCGCCGCCACGCGGGCAAAGCCCTCCTAGAGCCGGTGATACCCTTGCCGGCCCTTCACTTGCGACACCATGGCCCTACTGACTCTCTCCAACGCGCAACTCGCGTTCGGCCATGTGCCGCTGCTGGATGACACCGATTTCGCGCTCGAGAGCAACGAGCGGGTGGGCCTGATCGGTCGCAACGGGGCGGGCAAGTCCTCGCTGCTGAAGATCCTGGGCGGGTTGGAAAAACCCGATGACGGTCTGCTGCAGCTCCAACAGGGGCTGCAGGTGGCCTATGTGGCCCAGGAGCCTCAGCTAGACGCCGACCACACCGTTTTCGAAGCCGTGCGCGCGGGTCTGGCGCCTCTGCTGGCCCTGATCGACGAGTACACCAGCGGCCTGGGCGATCTGGACGCGCTGCAGCGACAAATCGAGGCGCAAGACGGCTGGAACTGGGAGCAGCGTGTCGAGGAAACCCTGCAACGCCTGCGACTGGACACCCAAGCGCGCGTGGGCACGCTCTCGGGCGGCACGCGCAAGCGGGTCGCGCTGGCCCAGGCGCTGGTGCGCCGGCCCAGCGCGTTGCTGCTAGACGAGCCCACCAACCACCTGGACCTGGATGCCATCGAATGGCTCGAGGGGCTGTTAATCGATTTCAAGGGCAGCGTGGTGACGATCACCCACGACCGCGCCTTCCTGGACCGGGTGGCCACACGCATCGTCGAACTCGATCGCGGGCACCTGCGCTCCTACCCTGGCAATTTCACCCGCTACCAGGTGCTCAAAGAGGACCAGCTCGCGCAGGAAGCCGTCATCCAGGCCAAGGCGGACAAGCTGCTGGCCCAGGAGGAAGTCTGGATTCGCAGGGGCGTCGAGGCGCGGCGCACGCGCGCACAGGGACGTATCAACCGCCTGGACCAACTTCGGCAACGACGCGCCGCGCGGCGCGAGGCGCTCGGCCGCGTGAAGCTGGACGTGGCCTCGGGCCTGCCCAGTGGAAAGATCGTGGGCGAGCTCACGCAGGTGACGCAAGCCTTTGGCGACAAGACCGTGGTGCGCGATTTCTCGGCCACCGTGCTGCGCGGGGACAAGGTCGGCCTGATCGGGCCCAATGGCGCGGGCAAGACCACGCTGCTGAAGTTGATCCTGGGCGAACTCACGCCGACGAGCGGACAGGTGCGCCAAGGCGCCAACCTGCAAGTGGCGTATTTCGACCAGATGCGCAATGCGCTGGATCTGGATGCCACGCTCGAAGACTTCATCAGCCCGGGCAGCGAGTGGATCGAGATCGGGGCGCAACGCAAGCACGTCAAGAGCTATCTGGGCGACTTCCTGTTTTCGCCGGCGCGCGCGGCATCGCCCGTGCGCTCGTTATCGGGGGGCGAGCGCAATCGCTTGCTGCTGGCGCGGCTTTTTGCGCGCCCGGCCAACGTGCTGGTGCTGGACGAGCCGACCAACGACCTGGACATCGACACACTCGAGTTGCTGGAGGAACTGCTGCAGCAATACGACGGCACGGTGTTTCTCGTGAGCCACGACCGCAGCTTCCTGGACAACGTGGTGACCAGCACCATCGCCTACGAGGGCGAGGGCCGCTGGCGTGAGTACGAAGGCGGTGTGCAAGATTGGCTGACGCAATCTCGGCGGGCACAGGCGCTGGCCCGTGGCGCGGCGTCGCAAGCGGCGGCACAGTCACCGGCCGCGAGTACAGCGCCCGAAGCGCGCAGCGAAGCAGCGGTCAGCGCGCCCGCCAGCGCACCCAAAAAGAAACTGAGCTACAAGGAACAACGCGAACTCGAAAGCCTGCCGGGCCTGATCGAGACCCTGGAGCAGGAGCAAAAAGCGATTCAAGACGAACTGGCCGATGGCAGCCTGTACCGCACGGACGGCGTGCGCGCCGCGCAACTGGCCGAACGCAGCACGCAAATCGATGACGCGCTGATCGCGGCGCTGGAGCGGTGGGAGCACCTGGGATGAACGCGAGCGAGTGGGTCGCGCTCATGGCCTTGGGTGCGGCGATGAGTTTTTCGCCCGGCCCCAACACCACGCTGTCCACCGCGCTCGCCGCCAACTTCGGGCTGCGCCGGGCGCTGAGCTTTTGCCTGGCTGTGCCCACGGGCTGGGTCTTGCTGCTTCTGGCCTGCGGGCTGGGCGTGGGCGCGCTGGTCACCAGCGTGC
>JBIKUT010000041.1:0-10742 GCA_044347465.1 Ramlibacter sp. | reverse complement strand
GCTGCTGGCCGCTGCGATCGGGCGCGCCTTGATCCTGCAATGCCCGAGCGCCGAGCGCACGGCCATCCTCAATTGGCTCAAGGTGCATGACCGCGCCCTGTTTGACGCCCACAAAGCCGCCTGGGAAGCCGACCAGAAGTTGTTTGCAGCGCAGGGCTACTGTCACTCGCGTGGCGACTGGCAAAAAGGGGTGCATGCGATTGGCGTGCCGGTGCGCGTGCCCCCGCGCGACATCCCCGTGGCCATGAACTGCACGCTGGCCGCCACCCGCATCCCCAAAGACCGCATGGCGCGTGAGGTGGCGCCGGAGCTGCTCGACACCGTGCGACAACTCGAGCGTCTGCTCAATCCGCGATGAGACCGGAATAAAAAGAGATGATCCGCAACCCCGAAACATTCGATGACCTGATCGCGCAGGTGCGCGCCTTTGTGCGCACCGAGTGCATCCCACTGGAAGAAGAAGTCGATCGCACGGACCAGATCCCTGAGCCACTGGTCGTGCGCATGCGCGCGCTGGGCCTGTTTGGTCACAGCATTCCAGAGGCCTATGGCGGGGCGGGCCTCACCACCGAGGAACTGGCCCGCGTCAACATTGAGGTCTCGCAGGCCGCCACCACCTTTCGTGCGCGTTTTGGCGGCAACACCGGCATCGCCTCCGAGTCGCTGGTGGTCGATGGCACCCCCGAGCAAAAAGACAAGTACCTGCCCCTTTTGGCCAGCGGTCACGTCACCGGCTGCTTTGCCCTGACCGAGCCCGATGCGGGATCCGACGCCACCGCGCTCAAAACCGTCGCCGTGCGCGAGGGCGATCACTACGTCATCACCGGCACCAAGTGCTACATCACCAACGCGCCGATTGCCGATCTGTTCACGGTGTTTGCGCGCACCGGTCCTGAAGGCAGCAAGGGTGCCAACGGTATCAGCGCCTTTCTGATCGAGCGCGGCACGCCGGGTCTGTCCACGCCGCCGGCTTATCGCAAGATGGGGCAGCATGGCTCGCCCGTGGGCGAGGTGATCCTGGATCGGGTGCGGGTGCCGGCTAGCGCCATCGTGGGCGGGCTGGAGGGGCAGGGCTTTCGCACCGCCATGAAGGCCTTGAACAAACAACGAATCAACCTGGCGGGTCTGTGCGTCGGGCCGGCGATTCGCCTGGTCGACGAAATGGTCCGGCGCGCTCGCAGTCGCCACCAGTTTGGCCAGCCCGTGGCCGACTTCCAGTTGGTGCAGGAGATGATTGCCCAGAGCAACACCGAGGTCCATGCCGCCCGCGCGCTGGTGCTAGAGACTGCGCGCAAGCGCGATGACGGCCAGGACGTGACGATGGAGGCGTCGATGTGCAAGCTCTTTGCCTCCGAGATGTGCGGGCGCGTGGCCGATCGCGCGGTGCAGGTGTTCGGCGGTGGCGGCTATGTGTCCGACAACGTCGCCGAGCGTTTCTACCGCGACGTGCGGCTGTTTCGCCTCTACGAAGGCACCAGCCAGATCCACCTTCTGAACATCGCCAAGCGCACCCTGGCCCTGGCCGAACAGGACCACTGATTCAGTTTTAAATTGCTAGAAAACCACAGGAGACACCATGAACCGTACCCGCCGTCTGATCCCTGCTGCCGTGGCCGCCACGCTGCTGGCCGCCACCTTGCCGTCCTTCGCGCAAGACAATTTTCCCAATCGTCCGATCCGCATCGTCGTGCCCTTCACCGCAGGCGGTGTGGTGGACTCGGTGGCGCGCGTGATCGGTGAGAAGCTGTCTACCAAATATGGTCAACCCGTCATCGTCGAAAACCGCGTGGGCGCGGGCGGCTCCATCGGCACCGACTTCGTGGCCAAGGCGCCGGCCGACGGCTACACCTTGCTGTGCGTGAGCCCCAGTCATGCGGTGGCCCCGATCCTGAACAAGGGCGTGACCTGGAACCCCACCCGCGACTTCCGGGGCATCGAGGGTTTTGGCATCGTCCCCAATATCGTGGTCGTCCATCCGGACCTGCCCGTCAAGGACATGGCCGATCTGATCGCCATGGCTAAGCGCAGCGCCCAGCCCCTGACCTTTGCCACGGCGGGTGTGGGCACCTCCAACCATCTGGCGGGAGAACTGCTGGCGCAAGTCGCCGATATCAAGCTGACCCCGGTCCCTTACAAGGGCCAGCCTGAGGCACTCAATGACATGCTCGCAGGCCGCGTGACCCTGATGCCCCTGACCTCGGCCCTGGCCCTCGGTCATATGCGCAGCGGCAAGCTCAAGGGCCTGGCGGTGACCACGGCCAAGCGCTCGGTCGCCTCGCCGCAGCTACCCACTGTGGCTGAAACACCCGGCATGACGGGATACGAAGTCGGCACCTGGTTTGGCATGGTGGCACCCGCCAAGACGCCCGATCCTGTGGTGCGCAAGCTCTCTGCGGATATACGCGAGATCATCGGCATGCCAGACGTCAAGGCCAAGCTCGAGGGCCTGGGCATGGAGTTCACGCCCCAGGGACCTGCTGAATTTGACGCCTTCGTCGCCGGCGAGTTCACCAAGTGGACGCGCGTGATGAAGCGGGCAGGGGTCGAGCCGCAGTGAGCGCGGGCCTGCGCACGCCGATCTGCGACACCCTGGGCATTCGTCACCCGATCTTCGGCTTCTCGCACTCGGTGGACGTGTGCGTGGCGATCGCGCAGGCCGGCGGTTTTCCGGTGCTGGGTCTGGCGCGCGAGATGCCACACGAGATCCCGCCCTTGCTGGCCGAGGTCGAACAGCGCATGGGTGCGATGCCTTATGGCATCGACCTCATGCTGCCCTCGGGCGTGCCGCAGGCGGCCAGCCTGAAGGCACTGCGCAGTTCGCTGCCGCCAGCCCATGTCGCCTTCACCGAGGGCCTGCGTCAGCGCTTTGACGTACAGCCCCCGCGCAAGCCCAGCTTCTTCACGACGCAGGTGCGCTCCGAGGCTTTGTTCGAGCAGCAGATCGAGGCGGTGTTGGCATCCAACTGCCGTGGCGTCGCCACGGCCATCGGCCTGCGCGCTGATCTCATCGAACGCGCGCACGCGCAGGGCAAGGTCACGTTCTCGCTGGTGGGCTCCGTGCGCCACGCGCGCAAGGCGCTTGACGCGGGCGTCCAAGTGCTGGTCGCCCAGGGCTATGACGCGGGCGGGCACACCGGGCCGGTAGGCACGATGTCGCTCCTGCCCCAGATCCTGGCGGTGGCCGGCGAGGCGCCCGTGCTGGCCGCGGGGGGTATCGCCACTGGGGCGCAGGTCCTGGGCAGCATCGCCATGGGCGCCCAGGGGGCTTGGCTCGGCACGCTGTGGCTGGCCGCGCGCGAGAACCACACGCCACCGGCTCTGATGCAGCGCCTGATCGCAGCGGCCAGCGAGGACACCGTCATCACCCGGGCCCACAGCGGCAAGCCGTGCCGTGTGGTGCGCAGCGACTGGATCGACGCCTGGGACGCACCCGATGCGCCCGCGCCTTTAGGCATGCCACTCCAGCAGGTTTTGACCGGCGATGTCTTCGCAGCGATGCACGAGCATGACGACGCGCGCCTGATCTACGAGGCGGCCGGCCAGAGTGTGTTTGGCATCGATCGCGAGACGACGGTCGCCGATCAATTTGCCGTCTTGCTCGCCGATCTGGACAGCGCGCGCAAGCGCTTAGAGCGCTTTGCGGTGTAGCCGCCTGGTACCCGGCGCAGGCGCGCCGGGGAGGGCACAATCGGCGTCTTGGGCCCGCGTCCAAACCAAAACCAGGAGACCTTGATGCAAGAAAAATCCAATCTGTCGCGCCGTGGTGCCGTCCTGTCGGCGGCACTCGCCGCGGCCGCCATCTTCGCGCCGCATGCCGCCCAGGCCCAGGCTTTCCCCGTCAAGCCAATCAAGGCCATCGTGCCCTTTGCGGCCGGCAGTGCCACCGACCAGATCGGCCGCGCCTTCGCCGCTGAAATGTCCAAGACTCTGGGCCAGTCCATCGTGGTCGAAAACAAGCCGGGCGTGAACGGCATGCTCGGCGCCGCCGACGTAGCCAAGGCCACCCCCGACGGCTACACCATCCTCATTGGCACCAACAGCACCAACGCGGCCCTCAAGAGCCTGATGAAGCAGCTGCCGTACAACCAGGACACCGCCTTCGCGCCCCTGGGCTATCTGGGCTCGGTGCCCCTGATCGTGGGTGTGAACAACGATGTCCCCGCCAAGACCCTGCGCGATTTCGTGAACCTGGCCAAGACCAAGCCCGGTCATGTCACCTTCGCCAGCGCCAGCACCTCGCAGCTGGTGTCCTCCGAGATGCTGGCCAGCATGGCCGGCGTGCAAATGACCAACGTCCCGTACAAGAGCGGCCCCGCCGCCATGACCGATCTGATTGGCGGTCAGGTGAATATGTTCACCGCCGACTTCGCGGTGATGCTGCCCCAGGTCAAGGGCGGCAAGGTGCGCGGGCTGGCCGTCACGTCGACCCAGCGTTCGCCCGCCATCCCCGAATTGCCCACGGTCAATGAGGCCCTGGGCCTGAAGGACTACGAGCTGATCGCCTACTTCGCGATGTTCGCGCCCGCGGGCACGCCGGCCGATATCGTCGCCAAGTTCAACCAGGCGATCAACGCCGCGGCAAACAGCAAGGAGCTGCAAGAGAAATTCGCGCCCATCGGCTTCGCGGTGGAACCGGGTACCCCCGAGGCGCTGGCTCGCCGCACCCAGTTGGAAACGGCCAAGTGGGCCAAGGCCATCAAGGACGCGAAGATCGAGCCGCAGTGACACGCCGGCCTTGATCGCTTCCGCTTCCGACGCGCAGGCCCTGCGCCTGGCGCGCCTCCTCGTGTGGGTGCTGCCCGCGCTGTGGTCGTCCAATTACCTGATCGCCCGAGCGGCCTCGGGTGTGGTCAGCCCCCATGTGCTGGCGCTGGGGCGCTGGGCGCTGGTGGGTCTGCTGCTGTTGCCCTGGGTCTGGCGTGACCTGGCCAGCCTCGCGCGCGTTTGGCGCGCCGAGGCCGCTCGCATGATCGTGCTGGGCGCGCTGGGCATGTGGGTGTGCGGTGCCTTCGTCTACCAGGGCGCCATCACCACCTCGGCGATCAACATCGGCCTGATCTACGCCGCCTCGCCGGTGGGCATTGCGCTGGCCGGTCGCTGGCTTTTGAAGGAGAAGGCGACCCTGACCCAGCGTCTGGGCATGGCCTTCGCCTTGCTCGGTGTGCTGGTGGTGATCTCCCGTGGCGATCCGGCCAGCCTGCTGGCGGTCCAACTGGTGCCGGGTGACCTGTGGATCGCGGTGGCGGCAACGGGCTGGGCGGCCTACACCGTGCTGCTTCAGCGCTGGCCCACCACCCTCAACGCGCGCCAGCGCCTGGCGTGCATCGTGGCCGGGGGCCTGCTGGTGCTGCTGCCTTTCACCGCGCTGGAGGTCTATCTGCTGCCCACGCCGCCCTGGTCGTGGAAGGCGCTGATGCTGATCGCGCTGGCCGCCTTGCTCCCGGGGTTTCTGTCGTATCAGGCCTATAGCTTCATGCTCAATGTGCTGGGCGCCACCCGCACCGCGGTGATGCTGTACCTGGCCCCGCTGTATGGGGCGTTCAATGCCTGGTGGATTTTGGGTGAGGCGCCTGCGTGGTTCCATGCGGCCGGTGCCGCGCTGATCCTGCCCAGTATTTATCTGGCGACGCGAGGCTCGGTCTCGCGTCCGACCTGAGACCCAAGGAGACGCACATGCCAGGCCCTTTAGAAGGACTCAAAGTCATTGAAATGGCGGGCCTGGGGCCTGCACCGTTTTGCGCCATGCTGTTTGCCGACATGGGCGCGCAGGTGGTGCGCTTTGAGCGACCGGGCGGCGCCGCCCGATTGGGCCCGTACGACATCACGGCGCGCGGGCGCCCGGCGCTGGATCTGGACCTGCGCGCGCCCGAGGGCGTGCAAACCGTCTTGCGCATGCTCGATACCGCCGATGTCCTGATCGAAGGCTTTCGCCCCGGCGTCATGGAGCGTCTGGGTCTGGGCCCCGATGTCTGCCTGGCCCGCCGTCCGTCCTTGGTCTATGGCCGCATGACCGGCTGGGGCCAGCACGGCCCCTTGGCGCAGGCCGCAGGCCACGACATCAACTACCTGGCGCTCACGGGCGCCTTGCATGCGATCGGCCTGCCGGATCAACCGCCGGTGCCGCCCCTGAACCTGGTCGCTGATTTTGGCGGCGGCGCGATGATGCTGGCGTTTGGCGTGCTGGCCGCCAGCTTCGAGGCGCGTCGCTCGGGCCAGGGCCAGGTGGTCGATGCCGCCATGACCGATGGCGCCTCCCTGCTGTCGGCCATGATGTATGGGTTTCGAGCCGCCGGCCGCTGGACGCCGGGCCGCCAGGAAAACATGCTCGATGGCGGCGCGCATTTTTACGGCACCTACGCCTGCGCCGATGGCAAGTACGTGGCCATTGGCCCGATCGAGCCGCAGTTCTATGCTTTGCTCTTGGACCTGTTCGGCATCGACGACACCGAGCTGCGCACCTTGCAAAACGACCGCGCGCGCTGGCCTGAATTTCGCGCGCGCCTGGCCGCCGTGTTCCAAACGCGCACGCGTGACGCCTGGTGCGCGCTGCTAGAAGGTACAGACGCCTGCTTCGCCCCCGTGCTCGATTGGGACGAGGCGCCGCGTCATCCGCACAACCAGGCGCGTGACACCTTTGTCGAGATCGATGGCGTGGTCCAACCCGCCGCGGCGCCGCGCCTGAGTCGTACACCCGGCGCAGCGGGCCCGGTGGTCAAGGCGGATCCCGAGTCAATCCTGCGCGCCTGGGGGCTCTGAGTGGGCCGCTGGGTCTGACGACTCAGGCCTGGGGTGAGTCCGACCCCGGTGCTTCGCCCGCCGCCTCTTGCACCTGCATCTTCTCGGCCACCGTCGCGAACTTGCTGTACTTGTGCAGGATCGGCACCAACTGACCGTAGATGCGCGGGTTGCCCGCCAGACATTCCTTTTGCTCCAGGAAGTCGGCTTCGCCCGTGAAATTGCCAATGAGGCCGCCCGCTTCCTGCACCAGCAGCGAGCCAGCGGCCACGTCCCAAGGCGACAGGCCCGTCTCAAAGAAGCCGTCGGTGAAGCCGGCTGCCACATAGGCCAGGTCCAGGGCGGCGGCGCCGGGGCGGCGCAGGCCGGCGGTGCGCTGCATCACCTCGCCCATCATGCGCAGGTAGCTGTTGAAGTTGTCGCCGGGGCGGAAGGGAAAGCCGGTGGAGATCAGGCACTGACGCAGGTCGGTGCGCTTACTCACACGCATGCGGCGCTCGTTCATGTAGGCGCCGCGTCCGCGCGTGGCGGTGAACAGGTCGTTGCGACTCGGGTCGTAGATCACGGCCTGTTCGATCTTGCCCTTGACCGCCAGCGCAATGCTCACGCAATAGACGGGGAAGCCGTGAATGAAGTTGGTGGTGCCGTCCAGCGGATCGATGATCCAGACGAAATCGGAGCCTTGTCGTCCCTGCGTCTTGCCCGACTCCTCGGCCCAGATGGCGTGGTCGGGGTAGGCCGTCAGCAGCGTCTCGATGATGATGGCCTCGGCCGCATGGTCCACCTCGGTGACGAAGTCGTTCACCTGCTTTTGCGACACGCGCACGGCTTCGACGTCGAGGGCGGCGCGGTTGATGATGGCGCCGGCGGCGCGGGCGGCCTTGATGGCCACGTTCAGCATGGGGTGCAGGTTGGACGACATGGATTGTTAAGGGCAAGAGCGCGCCCCGAGGGGCGGGAGGGCCGCGCCGGCGATGCGGGCGGCGACAATGCGGGTATTGTACTTTTGCACCCCGTAGCCCCTGAGAGGCCCCCGGCGCGCCCCCCCAACACCTCCCAAGACCCCCGTGAAGACCCGTTTCATCCTCATTCAGACCAGCCACGCCGGTAATGTGGGTGCTGCGGCCCGGGCGATGAAGGTCATGGGTTTTGACGATCTGGTGCTGGTCGATCCGCGCTGGCCCGATGTCCTCACGCGCGAGGAGACCTTGCAGCGTGCCAGCGGTGCCACCGACATCCTGGCGCGGGCCCGTGTGGTGGCCACCCTGGACGAGGCCTTGGACGGCGTGTCCCACCTGTGTGCCACGGCCATGACCCCGCGTGACTTTGGCCCGCCCACGCGCGCCCCGCGCGAGCACCTGGCCAGCTTGGCGCAGACCGCGGGCGGGTCCGAAGGCGAGGCCGACGCCGAGGTCGGTGTGGCGTTCCTATTCGGCCCCGAGCGTTTCGGTATGAGCAATGCCGACGTGTACCGCTGTCATGTGGCCTTGCAGATTCCCACCGACCCAGCCTATGGGTCGCTGAACTTGGCGGCAGCCATCCAGGTGATCGCCTACGAGTGGCGCCAGGCGCTGGGCGGTTTTGCCTTGCCTGCGAACCCCGAGATAGCCGACACCCCCCTGGCCGATGCCCGTGCGGTGTCGGGGCTGTTGACGCACTGGGAACAAGCCCTTGCGGAGGTCGGCTTTCTGGATCCCGCCGCGCCCAAGAAACTCATGCCGCGCCTGAACCAATTGTTCAACCGCGCCCGCCTCACCCCCGAGGAAATTCACATCCTGCGCGGAATTGCCAAGGCGATGAGCGACGCGAAGCGCGGGAATTGACCTCGGCGTAGACTCAACGCCCATGTTTAGCCGCCTGCGTTCCGACATCCAGTGCATCCTCGAGCGCGACCCCGCTGCCCGCAGCCGCTGGGAGGTCCTGACCTGCTACCCCGGCTTGCATGCGCTGGTCTTGCACCGCCTGGCCCACGGGCTCTGGAGCCGGGGGCTGTGCTGGCTCGGGCGCTTTGTCTCGCATGTCTCGCGCTGGCTCACCGGCATCGAGATCCATCCTGGCGCCACCATCGGCAACGGCGTCTTCATCGACCATGGCATGGGCGTCGTGATCGGTGAGACGGCGGTCATCGGAGACGGCTGCACCATCTACCAGGGCGTCACGCTGGGCGGCACGTCCCTCTACAAAGGCGCCAAGCGCCATCCCACCTTGGGCAAGAACGTCGTGGTCAGTGCCGGCGCCAAGGTGCTCGGTGGCTTCGAGGTGGGCGAGGGCGCCAAGATCGGCAGCAATGCCGTCGTTATCAAGCCGGTGCCGGCGGGTGCGACGGCGGTGGGCATTCCCGCGCGCATCATTCAGGCGGATGATTCACTGCGTCGCGAGGCAGTCGCCAGCAAGATGGGGTTCTCGGCTTATGGCATTACCGAGAACGACGACCCGCTGTCGCAGGCCATGCGCGGGCTGATCGACAACGCAGCCTCGCAGGAGCACCAGATTGCCTTGCTGTGGCAAGCGATCGAGAAACTCTCGAACGAGCGGCGCGAAGCCGATTGCGTGCCGATCGATGCCGCCAAGACCGCGAGCTTCGAGGCGGACAAACTGTCGCAGTTGCTGGGCAAGTAGGCCTCGGGCCGCTGATCCAGGCGGGTCAGCAATCTGAAATCAAAAGCCGAGATCCGTCACTAGCCTCCTAGGGTTTGTTCAATCCTTAGGAGCTCTCCCATGTCACTGGGTCATCGTGCGTCTCAGGTTTTTCTCACATCTATCGTCCTGGGCTTGAGCGCCTGCGGGGGTGATGGCAGCGCAGTTCAGTCCACTACGGCCACTCCTGCGGCTTCACCATCACCTGCAACGGCCTCCACGCCGCTAAACGCCCGCCTGACGCCATTTCTTGGCCGCTGGGCGTCTTGTGCGAAGAACATATTCCCGAACAATTCCGAGCTTGACGAACTAACGGTATCGGCCATCGGGGGCGACAAGGTTGCGATCACGCGTATCACGAGGGAGTTCACCGCCTCGGCGGATTGCACAGGTACTTCTCGGATCGTAGAGGAGGAGCAAAGCGTCATGACTTTGTTGGGGCAGACCATCACCGTAATGGGCGTGATGCTCGAAAAATTCAGTCGAGACGGTCAAGTGACCACCTATGTCCACCTTCCTGGCGGCGGCCCTCCCCTTCAGAGCGTCCCGTTACAGGCAGACCCCCTTGTCAGCGCAGGGGTCGTGCCGGGGCCTGTTGACAGGATCCTTGTGGGCGATGAAGCCTCAGCCGCGTCCCCAGGCAATCCCACTGTGTTGATGCCTGACGAATACATCAAGCAACCTATGATCTGCACTGCGCCTTCGCGAGGTGACCGACGGACCTGTCCCTGTTCAGGCTCCTCGCGGCGCCCGAATCGCGTTCTTCGGACGGAACGCCTTGCACACGGTGTCGTCCGTTTCCAGATAAGGCCCGCCGATCAGGTCGATGCAATACGGCACGGCCGCAAAAATCCCTGGCACCACGGACTTCCCTTGGTCATCTCGTAGACCTTCCAGCGTCTCCTGGATGGACTTGGGTTGCCCCGGCAGGTTGATGATCAAGCTCTTGCCCCGGATCACCGCCACCTGCCGCGACAGGATGGCGGTGGGCACGAACTTCAGGCTGATTTGACGCATCTGCTCGCCAAAGCCTGGCATCTCGCGATCGGCGATGGCCAGCGTCGCCTCGGGCGTCACATCACGCAGTGCAGGGCCGGTGCCACCGGTGGTCAGCACCAGCGCGCAGCCCGCATCCACCAGTTCAATCAACGTGGCGCTGATGCGGTCTTTCTCGTCGGGGATCAGTCGGGGCTCGAAGGTGATCGGGTTGCGCAAAGCGCGCGTGAGCCAGTCCTGGAGCGCCGGCAGTCCCTTGTCTTCGTAGACGCCGGACGAGGCACGGTCGCTGATGGACACGATGCCGATGCGAACGGGATCGTGCGCGGGCAGGGGTTCACTCATGGTCGTCGTCCTTGGAAGTCGTGGGTTCG
>JBIKUT010000354.1:0-2782 GCA_044347465.1 Ramlibacter sp. | reverse complement strand
GCGACCCAGACGGGCAAAGCAGCCCGGCGGGGGGTGTGGGGGGTGGTGTGGGTCATTGAAAGCTCCTGTTTACGGGGGTTGAGAGGAAGAGGGTTGGGAGAGTGCGTCGATGGGTCGAGCGGTGTCTGTGCGGGGCACCCCAGTGGTGCCGTCCTGGCGGCTGGCGCGCCAGGCGTCGAATTCGTCCGCGAACTTGCGGTAGCGGGCTTGGCGCCAGGTCTGGTAGTCCGTGTCCAGTTTGCGCACTTGCTCGTTGCGCCATTGCAGGTAGTCAATGTCGTCCCAATCGGGGCGCTGGCGCTGCGCATCGCCGAGCGCAGGGGCGCGGATATGGCGCGCACTCGCGTAGCCCGCGTAGCCGGTGGTGCCGGCGTAGCTCACGCCACTGACCGAGTGGCTGGCATCGCGTTCGGCCTGACCGTAGCCGCTTTGGCCCGGGCCGGTCTGGCCATACCCCGTGCCGGAGGGCCCGCTGTATCCGCTGGGTGTGTGCGCTCCGTGGCTGCCCCAGTGGCCGCTGCTGTAGGCGGTGCCGGCGTAGGGGCTGTCCTGGGGCGACGGGGTGGCGTCGCCGCGCGGACGCAGCGCTTGGCCTTCCCAGCGGCTCGGGGGGAGGTGCCCTTGCTCCTCGTCATCACGTGATGTCACGACAGATCTCCGGTGCGACAGACGGTCCGGCCAGCACGCACCACGCGCGGTGCCTGACCGAAAGAGTCGTCACACTAGATCGCAGCGTCGAGCCCGCTTGTCAGACAAGCGCGTGCCTCGCATGCGCCACAGGCGCCGCGGTGTGTGTGGGAGAGGACCGCTGCGCGGACGGTCAGTGCGGGCCGTGGGCCAGCTGGCTCACACCCATCACCAGGCCGATGCCGGCCAGCAGCCAGGCGACCTGCCACGCGGTGGCGCGTGCGCCCAGTTGCCTTTGCAACTGGGGAATCAGGTCGGCCAGCGCCACGTAGATGAAGCTGCTGCTGGCGACGGTCAGAAAAAAGGGCAGGAAGTCATGCAACTGCTCCACCAGCCACCAGCCGGCAATGCCCCCCAGCAGGGTCACCGCGCCGGCCATCGACACCTTCACCAGCGCCATACGCCGGTTGCCGCTGGTCTGACCCAGCACCGCCAGATCGCCAATGTGGTGCGGCACCTCGTGGGCCAGCACCGAAATGGCGGCGACCACGCCCAAGCGCATGTCGGCCATGAAGGCCGATGCAATCAGGATGCCGTCGCCGAAGCAATGGACGCTGTCGCCGGTGAGGATGGCCCAGCCACCGGAACGAAGCCCGTGGCCATGCGCATGTCCGTGGGCGTGTGTCTCTCCATGCGCGTGTCCGTGCCCCGGGGCGGTGTGATCATGGTGGTGTTCATGCCCGTGGTGCCACAACTCGGCTTTATCCAGCAGGAAGAAGAACACCAGGCCCACCAGCAGGGTGGCGAAGAGGGCTTGCGGGCCTGCATCGCTTTCGAAGGCTTCGGGTAGCAGGTGCATGAAGGCGGTCGCCAGCAGGGCGCCCGCGGCCAAACTCAGAAGGTGATGCGCCCCGATCTTGGCCTGGTCGTTGTCGGAAGGGACACCGAGTCGCATCAGGAGGGCAGCCAGCCAGACGCTGCCGATACCGGCGCAGAGGGTGGCGATGACAATGGCGATCAGGGTCATTCTTTTACGGGTCGATGGCGCCTGACGCAGGAAGACCGCAGGTCAGCAGGGCGTCGATCTTATCCATAATCGTTGGAGCCCCCTGAAAGGACACCCCATGGACGGTTTGCGATGCCTCTGGCGCGGGTGCGTCTGGAGTGCCCTGCTGGCCTTGTCGGCCTGCGCGCCCCGGGTGCCGATGGCAGGCGCCTGCGACGCATCACCCGCCCAGGGGCTGGTGGGGCAGCCCGTCACGCCCCAGGCGGCCGAAGCCGCCCGCTTGCAGGCCGGGGCACGCAGTGTGCGCGTGATCGACCACGACCAGATCCTCTCCAAGGAATTCAACACCACGCGCCTGAGCCTGCAGCTCGATGCGCGCGGCCGGGTGGTGCGGGTGTTTTGCGGCTAGTGCGCTTGGTCCCAGTTCTCGCCCACGCCGATCTCGGCGCGCAGCGGCACGCGCAGCCGCGCCACCCCCGCCATCAGGCGCGGCACCTCGGTGCGCACCCAGTCCACCTCAGACTGCGGCACCTCGAACACCAGTTCATCGTGCACCTGCATGATCATGCGCGTGCCGCGTTGCTGCGCGTCGAGCGCCTGCTGCACCTGCACCATCGACAGCTTGATCAGGTCGGCTGCCGTGCCCTGCATGGGCGCATTGATCGCGGCCCGCTCGGCCCCCGCGCGGCGCGGACCGTTCGGTGAATTGATCTCGGGCAGATAGAGGCGCCGCCCGAACACGGTCTCCACATAGCCCTGGGCCTTGGCCGTCATGCGGGTTTCGTCCATGTACTGCTTGACGCCCGGATAGCGCTGGAAATAGCGCTCGATGTAATTTTTCGCGGCGGTGTTGTCGATGCCCAGGTTCTTGGCCAGGCCGTAGCTGCTCATGCCGTAGATCAGCCCGAAGTTGATCACCTTGGCGTAGCGACGCTGCTCGCTGGAGACCTGGTCGGGCGCCACACCGAACACCTCGGCGGCCGTTGCGCGGTGCACGTCCAGCCCCTCGTTGAAGGCGCGAATCAGGGCCGCGTCCTCACTCAGGTGGGCCATGATCCGCAGCTCGATCTGGCTGTAGTCGGCGCTGGCGATCCGGTGGCCCGGCGCGGCGATGAAGGCCTCGCGCACGCGCCGGCCCTCGGCGGTCTT
>JBIKUT010000353.1:0-2789 GCA_044347465.1 Ramlibacter sp. | reverse complement strand
TCGGTCTCGCTCCTGCTCATGACGCACCCGAAACTGGGCTTCAACACGGCCGCGGAGTTTCTGGCGCACGCGCGCGCGAATCCTGGAAAGCTGACCTTTGCCTCCGCAGGCGGCGGAACACCGAGTCGGTTTGCCATGGAAGCACTGAAGGCCGCGGCTGGCATCGACCTGCTGCATGTGCCTTACAAAGGAAGTGGCCCCGCCATCGTCGACTTGGTCGGCGGTCAGGTCGATTGCATGATCGATGGGGGATCCGCATCGATGGTCAAGACTGGAAAACTCACACTCCTGGGCGTCACGGGGGATCGATCTCCCGCCTTTCCGACCATGCCCGCCTTGCACGAGGGGGCCGTTCCCGGATTCCGGTTCATGTCCTGGCACGGGATTTTCGCGCCGCGTGCAACGCCGCCGGCCGTCATCGCCAGACTGAGCGAAGAGATTGCCCTGATTGGCGCCAAGCCGGAAGTGGTCAACACCTTGCGCGATCTGGGCATCACCGCCATGACACAAGGCCCTGGCGACTTCGACAACTTCATCAACGCGCAGCGCCAAAGCCTGCGGAACCTGGTGCGCGAGCGAAAAATCCGCTTCGACGCCTGAGCGCCGATGGGACGTCGCCGGGGTGAACCGGCGACGTCACCGGCGATGTCTTACTTCGCGGCCACCACGCGCACCATCTCCAGCACCTTGTTGGAGTAGCCCCACTCGTTGTCGTACCAGGACACGAGCTTGACGAAGGTGCCATCGAGGGCGATGCCAGCCTCGGCGTCGAAGATGGAGGTGCGGGCGTCGCCGCGGAAGTCGGTAGCCACCACCTTGTCCTCGGTGTAGCCCAACACGCCTTTGAGCGCGCCCTGCGACTGCGCCTTCATCTCGGCGCAGATTTCTTCATACGAGGCGGACTTGTTCAATTCGACGGTGAGGTCCACCACCGAGACGTCAGAGGTCGGCACGCGAAACGCCATGCCGGTGAGCTTCTTGTTCAACTCGGGGATGACCACGCCCACCGCCTTGGCTGCGCCGGTGCTGGAGGGGATGATGTTCTCCAGGATGCCGCGGCCGCCGCGCCAATCTTTGTTGGAGGGGCCGTCCACCGTCTTCTGGGTGGCGGTGGCGGCGTGGACGGTGGTCATGAGACCGCGCTTGATGCCCCACTTGTCATTCACCACCTTGGCCAGCGGGGCCAGGCAGTTGGTGGTGCACGAGGCGTTGGAGATGATGGCCTCGCCCTTGTAGGTCTTGTCGTTCACGCCGAACACGAACATGGGCGTGTCGTCCTTGGACGGGGCGGACATGATCACCTTCTTGGCGCCTGCATCAAGATGCTTCTGGCCGCCCTCTTTGGTCAGGAAGATGCCGGTGGCCTCGACCACGATGTCGGCGCCAACCTCGGCCCACTTCAATTCCGCCGGGTCCTTCACCGCGGTCAGGCGGATCTTCTTGCCATTGACCACCAGGGTGTTGCCCTCGACGCTCACCTCGCCCTCGAAGCGGCCATGCACGCTGTCGTACTTGAGCATGTAGGCCAGGTAATCGGGCTCGAGCAGGTCGTTGATCGCGACGACCTCGATGTCCTTGAAGTTTTGCACCGCGGCGCGAAACACCATGCGGCCGATGCGGCCGAAGCCGTTGATACCGATCTTGAGAGCCATGTGATGGGTCCTGTGAGGAGTTGAAGAATCAGTGACCGAGGACCGCGCGGACCGTGTCCGCCACGTTCTCGGGGGTGAAGCCGAAATGCTTGAACAGGACCGGCGCGGGCGCCGATTCGCCGTAGGTGTCGATGCCGACCACCGCGGCGCAGCCGTACTTCCACCAGAAGTCCGTCACGCCCATTTCCACCGCGATACGCGGCAGGCCGCGAGGCAGCACCTGCTCCTTGTAGGCGCGGTCCTGGCGGTCGAAGGTGGTGGTCGAGGGCATGGACACCACCCGCACGGCAACGCCCTTCGCGGCGAGTTGTTCCTGCGCCTTGAGCGCGAGTTGCACCTCGGAGCCGGTGGCGATGATCACCGCCTGCGCCCGGCGCTTCATGCCCACCTCAGAGGGCTCGGCCAGCACGTAGGCGCCGCGGCTGATTTCATCGAGACCCGCCTTGGGCGCATAAGGCAGGTTTTGGCGCGAAAGCAGCAGCGCGCTCGGGCGCGTCGTGTTTTGCAGGGCGACCGCCCAGGCCACCGCGGTCTCAGCGGTGTCGCCGGGGCGCCAGACGTCCAGATTCGGAATGAGGCGCAGGCTGGCCGCGTGCTCGATCGACTGGTGGGTGGGGCCGTCTTCGCCCAGGCCGATGGAGTCGTGCGTGAACACATGGATCACGCGCTGCTTCATCAGGGCCGCCATGCGGATCGCGTTGCGGCTGTAGTCGCTGAAGGTCAGGAAGGTGCCGCCGTAGGGGATGTAGCCGCCATGCAGGGCCACGCCGTTCATGATGGCGGCCATGCCGAACTCGCGCACGCCGTAGTTGATGTGGCGACCGATCTGACCGGCTTCGTCGCGCTTGAGGGTGCCATCGGCGTTCAAGCGCAGAGCCGGCGTGCTCTTGGTGTTGGTGAGGTTGGAGCCGGTGAGGTCGGCCGAGCCCCCGAGCAGCTCGGGCAGGGCGGCGGTGTAGGCCTCCAGCGCGATCTGCGAGGCCTTGCGCGACGCCACGGTCTCGGCCTTGGTGTGCGCTGCGATGGCGGCGTCCACGGCCACCTGCGCGAAGTTCTTGGGCAGCTCGCCCTTCATGCGGCGGGTGAACTCGGCGGCCTGCGCGGGGTAGGCCTTCTTGTAGGCCGCGAAGCGCTCAT
>JBIKUT010000352.1:0-2813 GCA_044347465.1 Ramlibacter sp. | reverse complement strand
CCAGGCCGAATACGAGCGCCTGTGCCAGCAACTGGTCGACGCCGGCACCTTCAAGAAGCTCAATCCCGTCAAGCGCCCCAACTCGTATCTGGCCTGCTCGGACCCGAGCGACGTCGCGCGCGTGGACGACCGCACCTACATCTGCTCGCAGAAAAAAGAAGAAGCCGGCCCCACCAACAACTGGATGGACCCGGCCCAGATGCGCGCCACGCTGCAGCCTCTGTTTGACGGATGCATGAAGGGCCGCGCCCTGTATGTGGTGCCCTTCTCGATGGGCCCGCTGGGTTCGCCCATCGCCCACATCGGCATCGAGCTGTCCGACAGCGCCTATGTGGCCGTCAACATGAAGATCATGACCCGCATGGGCAAGGCCGTGTACGACGTGCTGGGTGTCGATGGCGAGTTCGTGCCCTGCGTGCACACCGTGGGCGCGCCGCTGGCCGCGGGCGAGAAAGACACCACCTCCTGGCCGTGCAACAAGACCAAGTACATCGTGCACTACCCCGAGACCCGCGAGATCTGGTCGTATGGCTCGGGCTATGGCGGCAACGCGCTTTTGGGCAAGAAGTGCTTTGCGCTGCGCATCGCCTCCACCATGGGCCGCAGCGAAGGCTGGCTCGCCGAGCACATGTTGATCTTGGGCGTGACCAACCCCCAAGGCAAGAAATACCACGTGGCCGCCGCCTTCCCCAGCGCCTGCGGCAAGACCAACTTCGCGATGCTGATCCCCCCGAAGGGCTTCGACGGCTGGCAGGTCACCACCATCGGCGACGACATCGCCTGGATCAAGCCCGCCGCCGACGGCAAGCTCTATGCGATCAACCCTGAGGCCGGCTACTTCGGCGTCGCCCCCGGCACCAACACGCTGACCAACCCCAACTGCATGGCGAGCCTGAACAAGGACGTCATCTTCACCAACGTGGCTCTGACCGACGACGGTGATGTGTGGTGGGAAGGCATGGGCGATGCGCCTGCGCACGCCATCGACTGGCAAGGCAAGGACTGGACGCCCGCGCTCGCCAAAGAGACCGGCGCCAAGGCCGCTCACCCCAATGCCCGCTTCACCGTGGGCGCGACCAACAACCCCGCGCTCGATTCCGCGTGGGACGACCCCAAGGGCGTGGCGATTGACGCCTTCATCTTTGGCGGCCGCCGCTCCACCACCGTGCCGCTGGTGACCGAAGCGCGTAACTGGAACGAAGGCGTGTACATGGCGGCGACCATGGGCTCGGAGACCACCGCAGCCGCCGTCGGCCAGCAAGGTGTGGTGCGCCGCGACCCGTTCGCGATGCTGCCCTTTGCCGGCTACAACATGTCCGACTACTTCCAGCACTGGCTGGACCTGGGCAAGAAGCTCACCGCCTCAGGCGCCAAGCTGCCCCGCATCTACACCACCAACTGGTTCCGCAAGGGCGAAGACGGCAAGTTCGTGTGGCCCGGCTATGGCGAGAACATGCGTGTATTGAAGTGGATGATCGACCGCATCGAGGGCAGCGCGAAAGGCACCGAGCACGTGTTCGGCGTGAGCCCCGCGTACGAAGAGTTGAACTGGACGGGCCTGAACTTCAGCGCCGAGCAGTTCAAGACCGTCACGAGCATCGACAAGGCCGCCTGGCAGCAGGAGCTGAAGCTGCACACCGAGCTGTTCGAGCAACTGGCCTACCACCTGCCGACCGAACTGACCGCCACCAAGGCGCAGATCGAAAAGCGACTGGCGGCCTGAGCGACCGCGCAACCGGATGCCGCACTTCAAACTTCTGGCGGCTCTGGTCGCAACCCTGCAAACCCTGGCCGATGGAATCGAGGCGCTGATGCGCGGGTGAAACTGCGCTCGCCCAGAGGCGGGGGGCGGATCACCTTGGGTGGCTTGTGTTTGCGACAGCGTTAGCTGCTTGAGCCACCCTCGCCGGCTTGCTGGCCGGGATCGGGATCTTTGAGCAACTCCTGAATCAGACGGCCGTTGTATGCCTTCATTCCTAGCTCGACAAGGGAGTCTGAGCGAAACTCCTCTGGGATTGCCAAATAGGCGCCCAAGTGGTAGGCGCAGTAGCGCGCCAAACCGACCGTCCACTCGCTATCGTCGAGCTCGTCCATCCAAAGACTGTTTTTGGACAGCAGCTCAATAGTCGTTGCCTCTTCGGCCAACCACGCCTCGACTTCGTTGCGGGGGTGCCCCATGGCAATCGCGTTGTCTCGTAGCTCATCGCGCGTTGTAGACAGCCTTGCCAAACTCAAGTCCAAGTCACTGTCATAAACGCGAGCCAAAAGTGCACGGCGTTGCGCGGCACGAACGCTGGGACTGGCATCGCTTGCACCCGTCTTTTCAGATTTGAGATCTCGAACCTGCTGTTGCACAGGCACAGGCGTCGGCGTGCGCGCGCCCAGACCCGTGGACGGCGCGGAGGAGGCTGAAGCCAAGGAGGCACTGGAAGATGCAGCAGCGCTTGAAGGGCTGAAAGGGGTCACTGAGATCGCGTTGGACATGGCGGTGTACCTTGATGTGATGGGTGAAGCTCGCTGGGTAACCCATCCGGTGCACGTGTTGCCGATGGAGCTGCGCGGCGTCACGAACGGGTAAGCGTCAGCGCATCGCCGGCCGACAAAAAAGTCAGCCCGCGTGCGCGGGCTGACTGGAACACCAACAGATCGGATTGAACCGGGCCAACCGCCCGGCACACGCTCACTCTGCCAAGCGGATTCACCCCGCACGCGTGAACGCGCACTGGATATCCGCCATCACGCGGACATCGGTCTGGGCCAAGTCCCACAGGCGGCGGTCGGCGGCCGCGCAGACACGGGCGGTGTTCCAGCGG
>JBIKUT010000351.1:0-2836 GCA_044347465.1 Ramlibacter sp. | reverse complement strand
GTGCAATCGAACATCGAGTTCGGCCTGAAGTTCGCCGGCAAGCGCCCGCGCAAATACGTGTTCTGGGGCGACGAAAAAGATGTGCCCTGGGCGCTGCGCGATGCCGCCGGCATCCTGCGCCTGATCGGTCTGTCCGACCAAGCCGCCCTGCCCGCAGGCGCCATCACCCCCTCGCAGCAACGCCTGCTGGAAATCGGCATGGCCCTGGCCACCCGCCCGCGCCTGCTGCTGCTCGACGAAGTGGCCGCGGGTCTGACCGAAGCCGAGATCGAAGACATGGCCCGCTTGATCCGCCGTCTGCGTGACGAGCTGGACCTGACCGTGATCTGGATCGAGCACGCCGTCACCACCTTGCTGCGACATGTCGAGCGCGTGATCGTGCTGCACCAGGGCCGCAAGATTGCCGACGCCACGCCGGCCGAGGTCGTGCGTGATGCTGGCGTGATCGAAGCCTACCTGGGCGACGAAATGACTGAATCCGCGGAGGTCACGCCATGATGTGGTGGCGTGACACCCCCTTCGAGCTGGGCGCGCTAGGTCGCCAGGCCGAACTGAAAGTGCGCGGTTTGTCAGCGGGCTATGGTCCCTTCCTCGTGCTGCGTGACCTGAACCTGGACGTGCGCGCGGGTCTGACCGTGGTCCTGGGCCCCAACGGCGCGGGCAAGACCACCTTGCTGCGCGCGCTCACCGGCCTCATCCCCCGTCGCGGCGAAGTGCTGCTCGATGGCGAGGAGCTGCCCGAGAAAACCCACGAGATCGTGCGTGAAGGCCTGGTCATGGTGGCCGAGGGCCGACAGCTGTTTCCGCAAATGACGGTGCGCGAGAACCTGGAGCTCGGGGGCTGGCTGGTGCCCCGCGCCGAGCGCGAGCGCCGCATCGAGCAGGTGATGACGGATTTCCCCAAGCTGCGCGAACGCGAGCGGCAGATGGCCGGCACCATGAGCGGCGGCGAGCAGCAGATGGTGGCGGTGGCCCGCGCCATGATGGCCGCACCGCGCCTGCTGCTGCTCGATGAACCGTCGCTGGGCCTGGCCCCGCGCATGGTCGATGAACTGCTCGCGATCGCACGGCGCATCGCCGATGGCGGCACCACCGTGTTGATGGTCGAACAAAACGTCAAGAAGGCGCTGGCCGTGGCCGATCGCGCCTATGTGCTCGAACGCGGCGCCATCGTCGCTAGCGGACCGGCACGCCTGCTTCAGAGATCCACCGTGATCCGCGAAGCCTACCTGGGCGCGCAGTCCAGCGAGACCACCACCGCAGCGCGCGCCGTGAACGACGCGGTCAAGCAGCGCGCCAACGCTTAAGTCCTCTTTCCCACAAATTCCTCTAGGAGCCTTGCATGTCCGACATGTCCATGTTGATCAACGGCCTGAAAGTCACCGCTGAAAAAGGCGCGACCTTCGAGCGTCGCAACCCGCTCGATGGCACCGTGGCCACCCGCGCGCCCGCCGCCTCGGCCGCCGATGCCGTCATGGCCGTCGAAGCCGCCGCCGAAGCCTTCAAGACCTGGAGCGAAACCGGCCCCAGCGAGCGCCGCGCGCTGCTGCTCAAGGCCGCCGACAAGCTCGAGGCCAAGACGCCAGAGTTCATCCAGGCCGTGCCGGCCGAAACCGGCGCCACCGCCATGTGGGCGGGCTTTAACGTGATGCTGGCCGCCGGCATGATCCGCGAGGCCGCGTCCCTGACCACGCAGGTGGCTGGCGAAGTGATTCCGTCCGACGTGCCCGGCTCGCTGGCCATGGGCATCCGCCAGCCCGCCGGTGTGGTCCTGGGCATCGCACCCTGGAACGCGCCCATCATCCTGGGCACGCGCGCCATCGCCACCCCGCTGGCCTGTGGCAACACCGTGATCCTCAAAGGCTCGGAGAACTGCCCGCGCACCCACCAGTTGATCATCGAGGCCTTCCAGGAGGCGGGCTTCCCGCCCGGCGTAGTGAACTACATCACCAACGCCCCCGCCGACGCCGGCGCGGTGGTGGAGGCCATGGTGTCGCACCCGGCGGTGCGCCGCGTGAACTTCACCGGCTCGACCAAGGTGGGCCGGATCATCGCGCAAACCTGCGCTCGCTACCTCAAGCCCGCGGTGCTCGAGCTCGGTGGTAAGGCGCCGCTGGTGATCCTGGACGATGCGGACATCGACGACGCCGTCAACGCCGCCGCCTTCGGCTCCTTTGCCAACAGCGGCCAGATCTGCATGTCCACCGAACGCATCATCGTGGACCAAAAGATTGGCGACGCCTTCGCCAAGAAGTTTGGTGACAAGGCCAAGTCCCTGCCCCTGGGCGACCCGCGCAAGCCCGAGCCCGTCGTTCTGGGCAGCGTGATCGGCATGGCCACGGTCGAACACTGCAACGCGCTGATCGACGACGCCCTGGCCAAGGGCGCCAAGCTGGTGTGTGGTGGCAAGGCCGACAGCACCCTCATGCCGGCCACGGTGCTCGATCATGTGACGCCCGCCATGCGCATCTACCACGAGGAGACCTTCGGCCCCCTCAAGTGCATCGTGCGCGTGAAAAACGTCGACGAAGCCATCGCCTGCGCCAACGACAACGAGTACGGCCTGTCGGCCGCCGTCTTCGGCAAAGACATCGCACGCGCCTTCAACGTCGCTCGCAAGATCGACTCGGGCATCTGCCACGTCAACGGCCCCACCGTGCACGACGAGGCGCAGATGCCGTTTGGGGGCGTCAAGGGCAGCGGCGTGGGCCGCTTTGGGGGCAAGGCCGGCATCGCTGAATTCACCGAGCTGCGCTGGATCACGGTGCAGACCACACCGCGCCACTACCCGTTCTGAGGGCCGGTCCGTGCAAGCTCCTAGAATGCTTGCACGTTT
>JBIKUT010000350.1:0-2837 GCA_044347465.1 Ramlibacter sp. | reverse complement strand
GCGATCGGTGTGCGCGACGCGCAGGGCCGCTACCAGCAGCTGGCCACCACCTTGCTGCAGATCGAGAACGAGTTCTACGGCACGATCCGCCCCAAGCGCAATATCTTCCCCGGCGAGCGCCCGCTGCATGCGCTGCGCGAACGCGGCGTCGAATACGTCGAGGTGCGGCTACTGGATCTCGATCCCTTCGAGCCGGTGGGCATCCAGGTCCAGGCGATGCGCCTGATCGATGTTTTTCTGCTGCATTGCCTACTGTCGGACAGCCCGCTGGACACGCCGCAGGAGATCGCGCAGATCGGCCGCAACCAGCACAAGACGGCGGCCTTCGGGCGCCAGCCGGGGCTGCAACTGGAGCGCGGACAGGGCTGGGTGGGCTTGTCCGCATGGGGGCATGAGTTGCTGGACGCGATGGAGCCTGTGGCCGGTGTGCTCGACGAGGCCTCAGGCGACGAGGCGCATCTGCACGCCGTGCAGGACGCGCGTGATCTGCTCAACGCCCCGCAGCGACTGCCGTCCGCGCGCGTGCTTGAGGCCATGAACCGCGACAGCCATTCTTTTCTGCACTTCGGCATGGAGCGCTCTCGGCTTGCGCGCGATCACCTCCTCGGTTTGCCCTGGGACGAGGCCCTGCAGGCCCGCTTTGGCGCGCTCAGCGAGCAGTCGTTGCAGGAGCAGCGGCGGATCGAGGCGAATGATTCGATGCCCTTCGAGATCTACCGGCAGCAATACATCGCGCCCCAACGCCTGGGGCTCTCGCGCGGCGCGATCGCGCCCTCGCTGGGAGCACCCTGAGCGCGGGCGGCCAGGCGGCTGTCTCGTGGGGTACAGGCGCCTGACATCGACCGGCGTAGAGTCTGGCGCGCAAAAAACAAACTGGAGCAAGGCAATATGGCACTCGATTTCAAGGCCCGCGTGGCCATCGTGACTGGCGCAGGCGGTGGCTTGGGTCGCCAGCATGCACTGGCCCTGGCGGCGCGCGGCGCCAAGGTGGTCGTCAACGATCTGGGCGGTGATGTGCATGGTGCCGGCGGCTCGCCGAGCGCGGCGCAGGCCGTGGTGGACGAGATCCGCGCCCGCGGGGGCGAGGCCATCGTCAACGGCGCCTCGGTGACGGATTTCGATGCGGTGCAAAAGATGGTGCAGCAGGCGATGGACACCTGGGGCCGTGTGGACATCGTGGTGAGCAATGCCGGCATCCTGCGTGACAAGAGCTTTGCCAAGATGGAACTGGCCGACTTCCGTCAGGTGCTGGACGTGCACCTCATGGGGGCTGTGCATTGCTGCAAGGCCGTATGGCCTCACATGATCGCCCAGAAATACGGTCGCATCGTGCTGACCTCGTCGTCCTCGGGCCTCTATGGCAACTTTGGCCAGACCAATTACGGGGCGGCCAAGCTCGCCCTGGTGGGCCTGATGCAGACCCTGGCCCTCGAGGGCGCCAAGCACGACATCCGCGTCAACTGCCTGGCCCCGACGGCGGCCACGCGCATGACACAGGATTTGTTCCCGCCCGACATGCTGCAGGCCTTTGGCCCCGAGGCCGTGGTGCCAGCCATGCTGGTCCTGGCCAGTCAGGATGCCCCCACGCGAACCACGCTGTGTGCAGGTGCGGGCGCTTTCGAAGCCGCCCACATCACGCTCACGCACGGGGTGTATGTGGGGGCCGGCCCGGACGCCGACGAGCAACTGGCGGCCCGCTTGCCGCAGGTGCTCGATCGCACGCAGGACACGGTGCCTGGCGGCGGTAACGCGCAGGGCGAGAACGAGCTGCGGCTGGCGCGCGCGGGGCACTGAAGGCCCCCGGGCCTACCCGCTTATTTCGCCCAGGTGTCTTTCAGGCCGGTGGTGCGGTTGAACACCAGACCCTGGACGCTGTGCTCGATGCGGTCAGCGACGAAGTAGCCGTGCCGCTCGAACTGGAAATGGTCGTTGGCTCGGGCCTGGGCCAATGAGGGTTCGACCCAGGCGCTCGCCGTCTTGAGGCTGTCGGGGTTGATCTCCTGCAGGAAATCACGCTCGCCGGTATCGGGCTGGGGCACGGTGAAGAGGCGGTCATACAGGCGCACTTGCGCACGCACGCCGTCGCTGGCGCCCACCCAGGTGATCACGCCCTTGGCCTTGACGCTGTCGCTGCCCGGGGTGCCGCTCTTGGTGTCGGGGATCAGGCGGGCGTGCACCGTCTGCACCTGACCGGCCGCGTCGGTGTCGGCGCCGACACACTCCACCACATAGCCGTACTTCAGGCGCACCTTGTTGCCCGGGAAAAGACGATTGTAGCCCTTGGGTGGCACAGCCTCGTAGTCGCTGCGTTCAATCCACAGCTCGCGTCCGAAGCGAAATTCGCGTTGCCCGCGCTCCGGATGGTGCGGGTGCACCGGGGCGACGCAGGCCTCGAGGTGACCCGCGCCCATCACCTCGTCCCAGTTGTCGATCACGAGCGGGACGGGATCGAGCACCGCCATCGCGCGGGCGGCGCGGGGGTCGAGGTCATCGCGCAGGGCGATCTCCAGGGTGCTGAAGTCGATCCAGCCATTGGCCTTGGTCACGCCAATACGTTCAGCAAACAGCTGCAGGCTCTCGGGCGTGTAGCCGCGCCGACGCAGGCCGACGATGGTGGGCATGCGCGGATCGTCCCAGCCACTGACATGGCGCTCGTCGACCAGCTGTTTGAGCTTGCGCTTGCTGGTGACGACATAGGTGAGGTTCAGTCGGGCGAATTCGTACTGGCGTGGCTGCGGCGCGTTGATCAGGCCACCTTCGCGCAGGCGATCGAGCAGCCAGTCGTAGAAGGGGCGCTGGTCTTCGAATTCGAGGGTGCATATGCTGTGGGTGATGTT
>JBIKUT010000040.1:0-10927 GCA_044347465.1 Ramlibacter sp. | reverse complement strand
CTGTACTACCAAGCTGTCTCCTGAGGCGGCGTCAGCGACACCGTCTGGGGCCTGAGGGCGGCAAGAAGGCGAGTTGATTCCGGCATGGGCCGCACGGACATTTCTTGCGCTGTCTGCTGCGCGTGGGCTCATGAATGCCCACGCCGCCAAGGAGCCTGACCATGCGCCCGCGCCGTATGGAGGCGGGGGCTACTACAAGAAGAAAAAGCGCGAGGGGTTTTTGGGGGAGCTGTTTGATTTCGATTGAGTGTGCGCGGGGCGCCTGCTTCAGCGCTCGCGCCCCATTCTTCTTTAGCAGGCCTGTCTGAGCGCCAAAGTAGTAAATATCTGAAATCCTGGTCTTTTCATCCTTGTAATTCATCCATCTAAACTCCATAATTACAAGGATGTTTAGACGTCTACTCGAGTCCCGGCTACGTGACGAGCTCGCCTTTTCGCCGGCCGTTGCCTTGCTTGGGCCGCGGCAGGTGGGCAAGACTACGCTGGCGTTGCAGGTGGCGCATGGTCTGCCCCATGTTTATCTCGATCTCGAGTCTCAGCGTGACCAAAGCAAGTTGGCGCAGGCCGAGCTGTATCTGCAGGGGCACCTGGACAAGCTGGTCATCCTGGACGAAGTGCACCGGGCGCCGGGGCTGTTCCCGATGTTGCGGGGACTGATCGACCAGGCGCGCCGATCGGGGCAGGAGGCGGGGCGTTATTTGCTGCTCGGATCTGCCAGCCTGGACGTGTTGAAGCAATCGAGCGAGACGCTGGCCGGTCGCATCGCCTACCTGGAGCTGGCGCCGCTGAACGTGTTCGAGACCGGCGCTGCGGCCCAGGATGCCCTGTGGTTGCGAGGCGGATTCCCTTCCAGCGTGCAAGCGTCTTCGGACGCCCGCAGCTTGCAGTGGCGCGACAACTTCATCCGCACTTACCTTGAGCGCGATATCCCCCAGTTCGGACCGCGCATCGCCGCAGAAACCTTGCGGCGCTTTTGGACCATGTTGGCGCACCACCAGGGTGGGCTGCTCAATGTCGCCCAACTGGCGCGCAATCTGGGGGTAGACGTGAAAACCGCGCAGAGCTACATCGGGCTGCTGTGCGACCTGCTGCTGCTGCGACGCCTCCCGCCCTGGCACACCAACGCCGGCAAGCGCTTGGTCAAGGCGCCGAAGGTGTATGTGCGCGATAGCGGCTTGCTGCACGCGTTATTGGGGATCGGATCCGGGGAGCAACTACTCTCGCACATGGTGGTGGGCGCGAGCTGGGAGGGGCACTGCCTAGAGAACTTGCTGTCTTGTACGCCCCGCGGTGTCACCGCCTACTTTTATCGCACCAGCGCAGGCGCCGAAATTGACCTGCTTCTGGTCTGGCCCGGCGGCGAGCAATGGGCGATTGAATTCAAACGCAGCCTCTCACCGAAAGTGGAAAGAGGTTTTCACAGCGCCTGCGACGATCTGAAGCCCGCTCGTAAATGGGTGGTGTACCCCGGTCAGGAGGGCTACCCCTTGGCCGCTGATATTCAAGCGGTGTCTTTGCTGGATCTGTGCGAGATACTCCAACGCCAAGTTTGAAACCCCTCATCAAATGGCCCATTACCGACTCTCTGCCCTCGGCGCTGCCCACGTTGAAATGGTTTATGAGCTCTATCGCTCAAACCCGGATGACAGCATCAGCACGTTGAACGTGACCGAAGTTTGGCGTCACGGATACGGCTTCATCGCCGAAGACCTCCAGACCAATCTGGGGCATTCCGACGACACCGAGTTCTACGCGCGATCCGATGACGGCGAAGACGAGGCCTGTGATTTCAGAGACAGCGTCGCCGTCTATTTCGAATTCAGCGAGGACATCGACGCCGCCGAACAAGAAGACTTCAAGGAAAAATACCACCGAGGCGATGCGCAAGGGCGCGGGGGCGTCGGATTTCTGCATGAGGGCGAACACGGCTGGGAGATCGAGGACGAGCGAGTCCGGTTTTCGTCGCCGGTGCGCGTGGAGTTCTGTGAGGCCGACGGCACCCCGCTGCGCGAGGTGACGCTGCGCACACGGCAAGAATGGAAAACGCTGTGGGAAGACCTCGGCCGGCGCTATGTCGTGCCGAAAGACAGTTTTCTCGAGCCGTGGAAAATTGATAACCCGCCTCGGCCTGGGTGAGGCGCTTGGGGTGCGGCGCTTGGGGGTGCGGCGCGATCGCCCGAATGTCGGTGCCAGGCCCCGCGCTGCACCTAGGCCATTCCCACACTCGGCAGCCGTGTGGGCAGTACGCCACCTGGGCGTGCCTCTATTAGGGCCTGCGCATCGCGGCGCATCGCGGCATAAGCGGGGTCGTCGTAGACGTTGCGCATTTCGTCAGGGTCATTGCGCAGGTCATACATCTCGCCCGCGCCGCTGACCCGCTCGATCGTGCATTTCCAATCCTTGGCCCGTACCGTGTGCAGCTCCAGGGGGACGCCGCAGCGGCTCTCGCCGACATACCACTCCGAGTACGCCACCTCGCGTGATTGCTCGCCCCGTACCACCGGCAGCAGGCTACGGCTTTGTGCCTCGGGAGCGAGCTGGGCGCCGGCTACCTCGGCGAAAGTCGCGGCCACATCCAGGGTCGACACCGGGTCGACGATGGCTTGACCCGCGGGCACGCCGGGCCCGCGCAGGATCATGCCGACGCGCAGCAGGCCTTCATAGGGCGTGGGCCCTTTGAGATAGAGACCGTGGTCGCCGAGCAGATCCCCGTGGTCAGTGGAATACACCACGAGCGTGTTGTCGTCGATACCCAGGTCTCGCAGCGCGGTGAGCAGGCGCCCCACGCTATGGTCGATCAGCGAAATCATTCCGTAGTAGTTGCTTGTCATGTCACGCAGCTGCGCCTCGGTCTGGTCCGGTGCGCGTGACAAGTTGCTGCGGAATTTGCGCGAGGCCTCGTCGCCGCCGGCGGGTGGGCGCTCCAGCGAGGCGCGGTGCCACCAGGGGCGCGCATCCAGATCCTTATGTGGCGCGCGGGGCAACTCGACGTCGTCCGGATGGTGCAGGCCCGACCAGGGCTCGGGGCAGTCAAAGGGATGGTGAGGATCAGGAAACGACACCCACAGGCAAAAAGGCTGTTCGCGCGGGCGCGTACGCAGGTAGTCGATGGCGCGGTCGGCGCACCAGGTGCTCGAATGCCAGGCCAGGGGCAGGGCGGACGACCAGGTCTGTGCGGCACCCGCCGGGGGGCGGGTCGGTGTACGCCACAGGTCGAACACCTTTTGTGGCACGTCCTGCGAATACAGCCAGCGCTCGTAGTGACGCCCCTGCAGCGGGTCACCCGGCGGCTGGTGGGAAAAGATATGACCCAGCGAACTCAGTTCCACATGGTCAAAGCCCATATAGGGGCCAGTCCAGTCTTGCGGGTAGCGCTCGCTGCTTTTGAGGCACTCACCGCTGCCTGTGGGCGCGAAAGTGTTGGCCGTTGAGAAATGCGCCTTGCCGATGAAGCCGGTGGCATAGCCCACGCGGCGCAAGGCGCCCGCGAAGCCTTGCTCGCCGGTGGCGACGGGCAGGTCGATGCCGTTGTCAATCACGCCGTGCGTGAGCGGCAGCATGCCCGTGAGCATCGACGCGCGCGAAGGCTGGCACACCAGATTGGGGGTGATGCAGGCTTGAAAGTGCGTGCCCTCGCCCGCCAGTCGATCCAGATGCGGGGTCTGCACACGTCGGCCAGCAAAGCCATAGCAATCCGCCCGCTGCTGGTCCGACGTGATGAAGAGGATGTTCAGAGGGCGGTTGGGGTTCATGGTGGCCTCAGACCTTGTAGTCAAACTTGGGCGCGCGCTTTTCCTTCAGGGACGCCAGACCTTCGCGCAGCTCGGGGCCGTTGAAGGACAGGATCTCCAGGGCCGCAGAGTTATCGAAGGAAGGGCCCGCCATGCGCAGCCAGTTGTTCAAGGCGTGCTTGCTCCAGCGGATCGGGCGCTGCGCTCCACGCGCCAGGCGGTCGGCGACCTTGAGTGATTTGGCTTCGAGCTCGTCGTCTTCCACGCACAGCGATACCACACCGATGCGTTCGGCTTCTTCGCCCGAGAGAGGTTCGCAGGTGAGGATGTAGTACTTGGCCTTGGCCATGCCGCACAGAAGCGGCCAGATCAAGGCCGCGTGGTCACCGGCGGCCAGACCCAGGCGGGTGTGGCCGTCGATGATGCGCGCGGTCTTGGCGGCGATGGACACATCAGCCAGTAGGGCCGCGGCCAGACCCGCACCCACCGCCGGGCCGTGAATGGCCGAGACGATGGGTTTGGAGCAATCGATCATGTTGTAGCAAAGCTCCTTGAATTCCTTGAGCGCTGCGGCCTGCATCGTGTAGTCGTGCATGATACGTTCGACCATGCTGAAGTCGCCACCCGCCGAGAAGGCAGCGCCGGCACCGCGGATGATGGCGACGTTCGTCTCGGGGTCCTGGTCGACTACCTTCCACACGTTCGTCAGCTCGCCATGCGCCTCCCAATTGAGCGAGTTCATGCTCTCGGGCCGGTCCAGGGTGATGCGTAGCACGCGTTCCGAAGGCCGGTCGAACTTCAGGTACTGGAAGCCGCTGTAGGGATCTTTCATGGGGGTCTCCTCGTTGGAATGAAAAAGGTCAGGCGCCCTCGCGGGCCGCCAGGGGCCGCTCGGTCGGCGGCACATACATCTGCAGGAAATACAGGGCGCCGGCGCCGCCAGCGATGTGGCGAACGATCTCCAGCTGCGCGACCCAGCTGCCCTCGACCACGCCCATGCCGCGCGCCACCTCGGTCGACGCCTGCACCAGACGCAGGGTTTCGGTCACGCCGCCCGCGGGCGCCTGGCCTTCCTGTCCGAGCAGCAATCGGAAGTTGGCGCCCGCCAGCTCGTTGACAGGCCGAGAAGCCAGGCCCGGAAAGCGTCCGCCATCAAAAAAGAAGCGGCTATAGACATCGAATTCGTCGTTGACGGTGAGCACCCGGTCGAGCCGAATCACCTGCGCGTCCGCCGGGAAATGGGTGCTCCAGGGCCCTTTGCGAGGCGCAGGCTTGCGATGGAGGATGCGCGAGAACACCGGCAGCACGGTGACGCCGTCGCGGTCGAAAAAGCGGCAATGCGCGACGTCGTCAATCCGATGGGGAGCGCTGGCGACGAAGCTGCCGCTGCCTTGCTGGCGGCGCAGCACGCCTTCGTCGGTCAGGTCACGCAGGGCTCGCTGCACGGTGCCGGCGCTCAGCGCGGTGGCCTCGATCAATTCGGCTTCGGTGGGCACGCGATCGCCCGCTGTCCAGTGACCCCCATGGATGCACTGCAACAACGCCAGTCGCAACTGCCCATGCAGCGCCAATCCTTCGTTGTGACGGCCCACCCGGTGCAGCGTGCGACCGAGCAGTCGCAGCTTGGTGGGCGAGGTGGGCGTCTTGGTCTTCATGGATGACGATCTTGACAAGTCAAAATACTATATAGCATTATGGGTCAGGGCTTCAACGATCGAATCGCATGCCGCTGGACTTTTCCTTCTCACCCGAGCACGAAGCGTGGCGCGCGCAGGTACGCGCTTTCGCTGAGCGTGAGCTGCGGCCCCACAGCCAGCGCTGGGATCAGGAAGCGCGCTTGCCGCGTGAGGCCATACGGGCCATGGCACGCGCGGGCATCCTGGGGGTGATCGGCGAGCCGCGTCTGGGCGGTCTGGGGCGCGACTACGTGAGCCTGGGTATCGCGATCGAGGAGATCGCCGCCGTCGACGTGAGCTGCGCACTGATTGCCTGGCAGCAGGCCACCCATGCGCATTTCTTTCCCGGTTGGGGTGAGGACACAGTCCGCGCCGTCTATGCCGGCGAGTGCGTGGTGGCCCTGGCCACATCCGAGGAAAATGCCGGCTCCGATCTGTCGGCGATTGAGGTCACCGCGCGGCTCGAGGGTGACGACTATGTGATCCACGGCACCAAGGTGCATGTGAGCACCGTGCCCGGCGCCGACGTGCTGGCAGTGTCCGCACGCGTCGAGCAGCCTGGCGGCGCGAAGTCCCGCATGGTGCTACTGCGCGTGCCCACCGACCTGCCCGGCGTGTCCACCACCGTGATGGAACAAATGGGCGCACGCGCTCACATGCTGGGCGAGGTGCACCTGGACGGCGTGCGTGTGCCAGCCACGGCCACGCTGGGCGGCGAGGGCCAGGGCAAGGCCATCATGTACGCGCGCTTTAACGTCTCGCGCTGCCTCTCGCCGTTGGCGGCCTTGGGCGCCGCGCGGGCGGTGCTGCAGGAGACCATCGATTTCGCGAAGCGCCGCATTGTCTACGGGCGGCCGATCGCCCATAACCAGTCCATCAGCTTTCCGCTGGTCGAACACCACGCCCGTATCGAGGCCGGCCGCCTGCTGGCCTATCGGGCCCTGGTGGCCAACGACCGCGGTGAGGACGCCGCAGCCGATGCCGCCATGGCCAAGTGGTTCGGCATTTCCACCGGCGTCACCGTGATTCAGGACTGCCTGCAGATGTTCGGCGCCAATGGCTACCTACGCGATGTGGGCATCGAGCAGCGCCTGCGCGATGTGCACGCCTTTCTCTTTACCGGGGGAACCCTGAACATCATGAAACTGATTCTGGTGCGCCATCTTTTGGGCGCCGAGTACACGGGGCTGCGGGCATGAGCGCCGCGACGCCCGCGACGGGGCCACTCACCGGCTTTCGCGTACTGGAACTGGGCTCCACGGTCGCCGGGCCTTTCTGCGGACGCTTGCTGGCCGACTTCGGCGCCGAGGTGATCAAGGTGGAGCCGCCCGAGGGTGACCCGGTGCGCACCATGGGTAAGCATGTGAACGGCAAGTCTCTGTATGCCGCCACCATCCTTCGCAACAAGCAGCTGATCTCGCTGGACCTGCGACAGCAGGCTGCGCGCGATGTGGTGCGGCGCCTGGCGAGTCGCTGTGATGTCGTGGTGGAGAACTTTCGCCCTGGCACGCTGGAAAAATGGGGCATCGGCTACGAGCAATTGCGCCAGGACAACCCCGGCCTGGTCATGGTCCGCATCAGCGGCTTCGGCCAGACCGGGCCCTACCGCGAACGCCCCGGCTATGGCTTTCTAGGCGATGCGGTGGGCGGCATGCTGCATATCAATGGCTACCCAGACCGCCCGCCGGTGCGCGCCGCCGTGCCTGTCACCGACATGGTCACCGCGCTGTATGGTGCGCTGGGCGCCACGATGGCGCTGCTCTCGCGGGGTCGAACCGGCCAGGGTCAGGTGGTGGATGCAGCGCTGTACGAGAGCGCCTTCAGCCTGATGGAGTCGCACGTGCCGGCCTTCGAAAAGCTGGGGCATGTGGCGATGCGCGCCGGCACCCATCTGCCAGGCAGCACTCCCAATAGCCTGTACCCGACTGCCGATGGCGGCTTCATCGCGATGGCTGCGTCCAGCGACGCGGTGTTTCGCCGGTTGGCGCAGGTGATGGGCCAAGCCGAGTTGGCGAACGACCCGCGCTTTGCGACGGGCCTGGCCCGTGTGGAAAACGAGGAGGTCCTTGACGGCATCATCGCCGAGTGGACTGGCGGCTTCGAACTGGGCGAGCTCGCCCAGTTGCTTCAAACCCAGGACGTACCCGGCGCGCGGGTGTTCACGATGGCCGACATCTTTCGCGATCCGCATTTCGCGGCGCGCGGCACCATCATTCATGCCCCCGACAAGGATCTGGGCACCGTGGCCATGCCCGCCCCAGCGCCGCGTCTGTCGGCTACGCCAGGGCTTGTGCGCCATGCCGGCGGCGTGGTGGGCGAAGACACCGTGCAGGTGTTAAGTACGCTCGGCGAGTTCAGCGCCGATGAGATCGCGCAACTGCTTCAAAGCGGCGCCGCTTTCGACGCCGCCCACACTGCCGCTTCCCGTGCCACTCAGGGGGCCCCCGCATGAAAAAGCCCACCAATCTCTTGTTCATCTTTTCCGACGAACACGATCCGCGCTACATGGGCTGCTCGGGCCATCCCTTTGTGCGCACCCCGAATCTGGATCGCTTGGCCGCCCGCGGTACGCGCTTTACCAATGCCTGGACGCCTTGCCCGGTATGCGTGCCGGCGCGCGCCAGTCTGGCCACTGGCCGCTGGGTGCATGACATCGGCTACTGGGATAACGCCATCGCTTACGAAGGCAAGATCCCGGGGTGGGGCCACCGCATGCAGCAGCAGGGTCACCGTGTCGAGTCCATCGGCAAGTTGCATTACCAGGACGCCCAGCATCCCACCGGCTTTGATCGCCAGCACGAACCCATGCATATCCTCAACGGCATCGGCCAGTTGTGGGGGTCGGTGCGCGATCCCATGCCCGAGAAGGCGGGCCCCTCGGCTCTTTATGAAAAGGTCGGCCCTGGCACCTCTAACTACAACCGCTACGACTTTCGCATCGGCGACCTCACCACCCAGTGGTTGCAGGAGCGCGCGAAGCACCCGGACGACAAACCCTGGATGCTGTTCGTGGGCTTTGTGGCACCCCATATGCCGCTGGTAGTACCGCAAGAATTCCTCGACCCGTATCTGCGCGAAGACATCCGCCTGCCTAAGCTCCTTCCCCGCGACGGCTACCAACGTCATCCCTGGGTGGAGCGTATGGCCAGCTTCTGGGACCATGACGCCACTTTTGATTCCGACGCGCGGCGCAAGCTGGCGATCGCCTGCTACTACGGCTTGATCTCTTTCCTGGACCACCAGGTGGGCAAGGTGCTGCAGGTCCTGGAGGACACCGGCCTGGCCGAGACCACCCGCATCGTCTATAGCAGCGACCACGGCGACAACCTGGGCACGCGCGGCCTGTGGAACAAGGATGTTCTGTACCGTGAAGCCACTGGCATCCCGATGATCGTTGCCGGCCCGGATGTACCGGTGGGTGTGCGCAGCACCAACGTCGGTCTGATCGACCTGTATCCCACCTTTCTCGACGCATTGGGGGTGCCGCCGTCGCCGCAGGACGCGGACCTGCCTGGGCGGTCCTTGTTTGATCTCGCGCGCGAGCCCGATGACGCCACGCGGATCGGCTTTAGCGAATACCACGCGGTAGGCGCACCGAGCGCGGGCTACATGCTCACGCGCGGACGCTACAAGTACCACCACTACGTGGGCTATGCCCCCGAGCTGTTCGATCTCGAGGCCGACCCCGAAGAGACACGTGACCTTGCAGGTGACCCGGCCCACGCCGGTGTGGTCGCCGAGTTCGAAGCCGCCCTGCGCGCCATGCTCGATCCCGAGCGGATCGACCGCCAGGCCAAGGACGACCAGAACGCGCTGGTTGCCCGCTTCGGCGGACGCGACGCCGCATTGCGCCTGGGATATCCGGGCGAGACCCCCACCGACTCGAAGTTTCAGGCTGCTCCGTCCACCTGACTCGACCGGTTCTTTCCAACCACCACCAGGAGACACGCTATGAGAAAAATCGCCACCTTCCTCGCGACGATCGTGCTGTCCGCGGCGTCCGCGCTGCCAGCCTACGCCCAGTCCGCCTACCCGAACAAGTCCGTCACCGTCGTCGTGACCTTCGCGGCGGGGGGCGTGACCGATGTCCTGGCCCGCCTGTACGCGCAAAAGCTCACCGCGCGCACGGGGCAGCAATTCCTGGTGGAGAACCGCGTGGGAGGTGGCGGCACGATCGGCACAGACTTCATCGCCCGCGCCAAGCCCGATGGCTACACCCTGGGCGTGTTCCTGGACAGCAACACCATCGCGCCCGCGCTGTTTGCCAAAGTGAATTCCGACCCGATCAAGGACTTCACGCCCATCTCCATGTTGGCGACCGGCGCGCATATCGTGGTGGCGCATCCTTCGCTGCCCGTGAACAACCTGAAGGAATTGATCGACTACGCCAAGGCCAATCCCGGCACGCCCTACGCCTCGCCCGCGCAGGGCACCGCGCAACATTTGGGCATGGAGATGATCAAACTGCGCGCCGGCATTGATCTGACACACGTGCCGTACAAGGGCGGCGGTCAGGCGATCAACGACGTCGTGGGTGGACAGGTGAAGGTGGCGATCCTGGGCATGGCGCCGGTGCTGCAGTTTCTCAAGTCCGGACAGCTCAAGGCTATCGCTGTGACGGGCGACAAGCGCACGCCCCTGTTGCCCAATGTGCCCACGGTGAGCGAGACCCTGCCCGGCGTGAGTACCCTGCAGTGGTTCGGCCTGGTCGCCCCTGCCGGATTGCCTCTGGATATTGTGCAAAAGCTCCATCGCGACGTGATCGCGATCTCGCAGGATCCTGAGGTTGAACAGCGGGTCGCTGGTGTCGCACTCGAGACCCGCATCAGCGCGAACCCCGCCGACCTGACCCGCTTCATGGAGCAAGATCTGCCCAAATGGCCGCCTCTGGTGAAGGCGGCGGGATTGAAACGGGAATAAGGAGTCCCTTCGCATGTCACTGCATCAGCAACTGGTCCGCCGCGCCCAGGAGGGCCGCCCCATTCGTGTCGGCTTGATCGGCGCGGGCAAGTTCGGTTCCATGTACCTGGCCCAGGTGCCTCGCACGCCCGGCATGCACCTGGTAGCCATCGCTGATCTTTCGCCCGACGGCGCCCGCGCCAACCTGGCTCGCGTGGGCTGGGATCCTCAGCGCACCCAGGCCCGCTCGATCGACGACGCGGTCCAAACCGGCGCCACCCACATCGGCGACGACTGGCAGGCGCTGGTCCAGCACCCGGCCATCGACATCGTGGTCGAGTGCACCGGCCACCCGATCGCCGCGGTCGACCACTGCCTCATGGCCTTCGAGCACAAGAAGCATGTGGTGAACGTGACGGTCGAGGCCGATGCCTTTTGCGGCCCCCTGCTCGCGCTCAAGGCCTCGCAGGCCGGCGTGGTGTATTCGCTGGCTTTTGGCGACCAGCCCGCCCTGATCTGCGACCTGGTGGACTGGGCGCGCACCTGCGGCTTCCCGGTGGTGGCGGCGGGGCGCGGTCACAAGTGGCTGCCGCACTTTTCCGAGTCGACGCCGGACACGGT
>JBIKUT010000349.1:0-2845 GCA_044347465.1 Ramlibacter sp. | reverse complement strand
CGTGGCGCTGGATCTCTCGGTAGGCGGGGTCGCGGTGCTCGCCACCTTGGCGGCCAGCGCGAGCTACATTGCCGCGCCCACCGCCATGCGCATCGCGGTGGCCGAAGCCGACAGCGCGCTGGCCATTACCTCGGCGCTGGCCATTACCTTCCCCTTCAACCTGCTGGTGGGAATTCCGCTCTACACGCGGCTGGCACAGGCGCTGGTGGGCTAAAGGCCTTGCGCCCCCGGGCCCCATGCAAAACGCCCCGCGTAGCGCCCTGGCACTCAGGGCCCACGCGGGGCGTTTGGTTTGGCGGGGCTCAGTTGGACGGACTGCCCGGCGCGCCGGCGGACTGTGCCGCCGCAGACTGCGCGGCGGCGGCTTGGGCCGCGGCGAGCATGCGAAGCTGGTGGCGGCGCTTGCCGGCTGCGCGTGCTTCTTCGCTGGTGAAGCGGTGCGCGCGTCCGTGTTCGTGGGCCGCTTTGCCACCCATGCTGGCGATCTCACGCTTTTTCTCGGGGCTCAGCACGGCAAAACCGCGCTTGGCTCGGGTCGGAGGCGCCATCAGCGCATCGGCTGCAGCGATGGCCGCCGCGTTCGCCGCGGCTGCCGATTGAGCCACCGAGGCGACGTCGGGCTTGACGGCGGCTGCAACGGTGTTGACGGGTTTCGATTGGTCCATTTTGTTTCTCCCTGATGGTGTGGTTGGACATGGATGAGGCTCGAATTCTGAAGAGTCATCCGCCCACTCGGGGGTGTTTGAAACAAAAATGGATTTTGTCCTACAGGGCCGTCGGCGACTCCAGCAAGGCCCGCAGGCCATCCTCATCCAGCACCGGCACGCCCAGCTCACGCGCCTTGTCCAGCTTGCTGCCGGCTTCGGCGCCAGCGACCACGTAATGGGTTTTCTTGCTCACCGAACCGGCCACTTTTGCGCCGGCCGCTTCGAGCAAGGCCTTGGCATCGTCGCGACTGAGGGTGGGCAAGGTGCCGGTCAGCACCACGGTCTTACCTGTCAGAGGCAATGAAGCCGTCGCAACCGGCTCGCCCTCAGGCCAATGCACGCCGCAGGCGCGCAGTTGTTCGACTACTTCGCGGTTGTGGGCCTGCGCAAAAAAAGTGTGCAAGCTCTCGGCCACCACCGGGCCCACATCGGGCACCTGCAGCAGCTGGTCGACGTTGGCCTGCATCACGACGTCGAGCGTGCCGAAATGGCGGGCGAGGTCACGCGCCGTGGCTTCACCCACGTGGCGTATGCCCAGTGCAAAGAGAAAACGCGGGAGCGTGGTGGCCTTCGATTGCTCCAGACCCGCCAGCAGGTTCTGGGCAGACTTCTCCCCCATGCGATCGAGCGCGCTCAGGTTCGCCAGTCCGAGCCGATACAGGTCGGGCAGCGTGCGGATGATGCCGGCGTCGACCACCTGGTCGACCAGCTTCTCGCCCAGGCCTTCGATGTCCATCGCGCGGCGCTGGGCGAAATGCAGCAGCGACTGTTTGCGCTGGGCCCCGCAAAAAAGCCCGCCCGTGCAGCGGTAGTCGGCCTCGCCCTCCTCGCGCACCGCCTGGCTGCCGCACACCGGGCAGTGACTGGGCATGGTGAAGATCGGGGCGTCGTGCGTGCGCTGGCCCGGCACCACCGACACCACCTCGGGGATCACATCGCCGGCGCGCCGCACGATCACCGAGTCGCCCACGCGCACGTCCTTGCGTCGGGCCTCGTCTTCGTTGTGCAAGGTGGCATTGGTCACCGTCACCCCGCCGACAAACACCGGCTGCAGCTTGGCTACCGGCGTGAGCTTGCCCGTGCGGCCCACAAAGACGTCGATGGCCTGCACTGTCGTGACCTGCTCCTGGGCCGGAAACTTATGCGCCACCGCCCAGCGCGGCTCGCGGGTGACGAAGCCTAATTGCTGCTGCAAGGCCAGCGCGTTGACCTTGTAGACCACGCCATCGATGTCGAAGGGCAGCTGGTCGCGCGCCTGGCCCACGGCCTGGTGGTAGGCCACCAGATCCTCGGCGCCACGCGCCACCTGCACCCGCTCGGACACCGGAAAGCCCCAGGCCTTGAGCGTTTGCAGCACCTCAAAGTGCGTCTGGAAGTCGGGTCCACCCTGGATCTCGCCCCAGCCATAGGCATAGAACGAGAGCGGACGCTGGCGGGCAATGGCCGGATCGAGCTGACGCACCGCGCCGGCGGCCGCATTGCGTGGGTTGACGAAGGTCTTCTCGTGCTTGGCGCCCTGCGCGATCTTCTCGCGTTGCAACTCATTGAGCCGCTCGAAATCGTCGCGGCGCATGTACACCTCGCCGCGCACCTCCAGCACCGGCGGCGCGTCGGCTGGCAGGCGCAAGGGAATCTGGCCGATGGTGCGGATGTTCTGGGTGACGTCCTCACCCACCTCGCCGTCGCCGCGGGTGGCGGCCTGCACCAGGGCGCCTGCCTCATAGCGCAGGTTGAGGGCCAGTCCGTCGAACTTGAGTTCGGCCACGTACTCCACGGGCGGCGCGTCAGCGGCCAGGGCCAGCTCGCGGCGCACGCGCGCGTCGAAGTTGCGCGCGCCGCTGGCCTCGATGTCGGTCTCGGTGCGGATCGACAGCATCGGCACGGTGTGCCGCACCTTGGCAAATCCATCGAGCAGCTTGCCGCCCACACGCTGGGTGGGCGAATCGGGCGTGCACAGCGCGGGGTGCTGGGCCTCCAGCGCTTGCAGCGCCTGGAACAGGCGGTCGTATTCCGCGTCCGGGATCTCGGGCGCGTCCAGCACGTAGTAGCGGTGGGCGTGGTGATGCAGCTGCGCGCGCAGTGCATCGGCCTGCTCGCGCAAGGCGGTCGGCAAGGCCCCCGCGTCGGTCATGAGAACA
>JBIKUT010000039.1:0-10956 GCA_044347465.1 Ramlibacter sp. | reverse complement strand
AAAGCAGTGACGACCCTCCATCACCTGCACCACGCCGCGCTGAACCAGGTCCGCAGGCGAAAGGTTTTCGATACGCTCGCCGCGCAACTCGATGCTGCCCTTGGTCACTTCACCGCGCTCGCCTTTGAGCAGGTTGGACACCGCGCGCAGCGTCGTGGTCTTGCCCGCGCCGTTGCCCCCCAGGATGGCGACGATGCCGCCTTGGGGAACCTGCAGGGACACGCCCTTGAGCACGAGGATCACATGGTTGTAGATCACCTCGATGCCGTTGACGTTTAAGACGATGTTGGAGCTGGACATGATTCTCTCTTTACCAATCGACAGACCTGCATCGCAGCCCTGTCGATTGGCGGCTGCCTAGCAGCCGCTACCCCTTCCGCTTGGCGGGAGGGGTTGGGGAGGGTGCCTATCAGGACTGGCAGTCAGACGGCGGACGACGGGTCAGCTTCTTCTCGCCGGCGTACTTCTCGGCGGAACCGCGCACCATCGGGCGAATGATCTGATCATCCGCCTGCAGCCAGTCAGACGCCCAGGTGAACTTGGCGCCGTCCCAGGTGTGCACACGGGCCCAGGCCGAACCCATGTGGTCGGCGCAGCTGGTCGAGACCGGACGCATCACGTCCTTGAAGCCCAGCGCATCGAGCTTGGCCTGGGTCAGGTTCAGGTTCTCGTAGCCCCAGCGCGCCTGCTCGCCAGTCACGACCTTGCCCTTGCCAAAGCGCTCCTGGGCGGCACGCACGCCTTCGGTGGCCAGCATCGCACCCACCACGCCGCGCATGTACAGCACCTGGCCGACTTCGTCGCGCGGACCGGTGCCTTGGCTCTTGTCATGAACCTTGGCCAGGATCTCCTTGGCGACGGGGGAATTGGGCTCAGCGCCGTGCTGCATCATCACCGCGCTGTAGCCCTTGGCGGCTGCGCCGATGTCACGCAGATCCGGCTCTGCACCGCTCCACCAGGTGCCGAACATCTTCTCGCGCGGATAACCGGTCGCGATGGCTTCCTTGATGGCCGTGGGGGTCATGACGCCCCAGGTCTGCATGACCACGAAGTCGGGACGCTGCTGACGCACTTGCAGCCAGACCGCCTTTTGCTCGACGCCAGGGGCAGGCACAGGCAGCAGCTGCAGGGTGAAGCCGTGCATCTTCGAGCGCTCTTCGACGATGGGGAGCAACTCTTTGCCGAACGGGCTGTCGTGATAGACGACGGCGATCTTCTTGCCACGCAGCTTGTCCCAGCCGCCTTCCTTCTTGGCAATGTGCTGCAGCACGGTGTCGCCGGCCACCCAGTAATGGCCAATCAGCGGGAAGTTCCACTTGAAGACGCCACCATCGGCGCTGTCACTGCGGCCATAGCCGGAGGTGATCATGGGGATCTTGTCGGCGGGGATCTTCTCGGTCAGCGCGAAGGTGATGCCGGTGGACAGCGGCTGGAACACCGTGGCGCCACCATGCTTGCCCTTGAGTCGCTCGTAGCACTCGACGCCACGGTCGGTGGCATACGCCGTCTCGCATTCTTCGACCAGCGTTTTCACACCGTTGATGCCGCCGCGTGCGTTGACCAGCTTCATGTAGTCGGCGTAGCCGTTGGCAAAGGGCGTGGCATTGGGTGCGACGGGACCGGTACGGCCGGTCAGACTGGGAAAGAACTGCACCTTGTCCTGGGCCGATGCCGGCGCGGTGATCAGGGCGCCCGCAGCCGCCGCGACAAACAGCGCTGCGCTTGCGATGGTCTTGAGTTTCATACTTTGTCTCCGTAGATCGAAAAGCGCTCGTCAGCGCCGGGGGAACGATAGGCCCGTCGGCCGTTGGAAATCGAACATATCAATGCGGGAAGGGCCACAGGCGAAGCTTCTGCTTGCCAATCGACCACAGCTTGGCTAGGCCGTGTGGCTCCACGATCAGGAACCACACGATCAGGGCACCAAAAATCATCAGCTCAACGTGGGCCACCAGGGCGGTGCTAATCACGACGCCGACCAGGCTGCCCAGCGCCGGCAGGGCCTGGTTGAGGAAGATCGGCAGGACCACGATGAAGGCAGCGCCGAAAAAGCTGCCCATGATCGAGCCCAGGCCGCCGATGATCACCATGAACAGCAACTGGAAGCTGCGGTCGATGGAGAAGGCGGCGGGCTCCCAGGAACCGAGGTAGACAAAAGCCCAGAGGGCGCCAGCGACGCCCACGATGAAGCTGCTGACCGCGAAGGCCGTGAGCTTGGCGTACATCGGCCGAATGCCGATCACGGCAGCAGCCACGTCCATGTCGCGGATCGCCATCCACTCGCGTCCGATCGCGCTTCGCACCAGATTCTTGGCGAGCAAAGCGAACACGGCGACGAAACCCAGGCACAGCATGTACCGCTGCAGCGGCGACTCAATGGGCAGACCGAAGACATGCAGGTTACTCACCGAGACCGAGCCGGACGATGAGTTATTGGTGAACCAGGAAATTCGCAGGAACGTCCAATCGACGAAAAACTGTGCGGCCAGAGTGGCGACAGCCAGGTACAGACCCTTGATCCGCAGGCTGGGAATCCCGAACAGGACGCCCACGCCCGTGGCGCACACACCCCCCATCAGAATGGCAACGAGCAGCGGCATGCCCTCGATACGGACAAGGAAGTTGTAGGCGGCGTACGCACCCACCGCCATGAAAGCACCCGTGCCCAGGGACACCTGGCCGCAATAGCCCACCAGGATGTTCAGACCGAGCGCTGCCAGCGAGAGGATCAGGAAAGGAATCAGGATGGCGCGGAATGTGTATTCATCGGCCATCAGGGGCACGGCGATAAAGGCAAACGCCAGCAGCAGCAGCACGCCGATCCGGTCCTGTGCGATCGGAAAGATCTGCAGGTCGCTGCGGTAGGTGGTCTTGAACTGGCCGTTCTCTCGGTAAAACATGCTCGTTTTCTCTTTTCAAAACTCTTTGGGCGACGACCCGCTGCGCGAAAGCTCATTGATCCCGTAGTTCATACGCGGTCGATGATCTTTTCGCCGAACAGACCCTGCGGGCGCACCAGCAGCACCAGCAGCACCAGCACATAACCGAACCAGATTTCAATGCCGCCGCCCAAGGCGGGGCCGAGGAACACTTCGGAGAGCTTCTCACCGACACCGATGATCAAACCGCCAATGATGGCGCCGGGCACGCTGGTCAGACCGCCCAGAATCACCACGGGCAAGGCCTTGAGAGCCACCAGGCTCAGGGAAAACTGAACCCCCAGCTTGGAGCCCCAGATCATGCCGGCGACCAGGGCCACGAAGCCCGCCACACTCCAGACGATCACCCAGATGCGTGAGAGCGGAATCCCGATGCTCTGGGCCGCCTGGTGGTCATCGGCCACCGCGCGCAACGCGCGCCCCGTGCTGGTGTACTGAAAGAACAAGCTCAGTGAGATGACCAGTGACGCCGCGATGACGGCGGCATAGAGATCTTCCTTATTCACCAACACGCCGCCCTCGAACATGCCTTGCAGCAGGAAGATCGGGTCCTTGGGCAGGCCAATATCGATCTTGTAGATCTCGCTGCCGAAGAGGGTCTGGCCAAAGCCGTCCAAGAAATAGGTGATGCCCAGAGTGGCCATGAGCAAGGTGATGCCCTCCTGGTTCACCAGCTTGCCCAGGACCAGGCGCTCGATCAGCCAGGCGACTGCCACCATGAGCAGCATGGCGCCCGCCATTGCGAGAAGGTTGCCCAGCACCTTGCTGTCCAGCCCCAGCAATTGGGGGAACCATTCGGAGAAACGGGCCATCGCCAGCGCGGCGAACAGCACCATCGCGCCCTGGGCGAAATTGAACACGCCCGAGGCCTTGTAAATGAGCACGAACCCCAGGGCGACCAGCGAATACAGCATGCCGGTCATCAGACCGCCCAGCGTTGCTTCGAGAAAGAATCCCATGTCGTCTTGCCCCTTCAGTGCGACGTGCCTAGGTACGCGCGGATCACTTCCGGGTTCTTGCGTACTTCATCGGGGGTGCCATCCCCGATCTTCTTGCCGTAATCGAGCACCACGACCCGGTCAGAGATATCCATGACCACACCCATGTCGTGCTCGATCAAGACCACTGTGGTGCCAAATTCTTCGTTGACGTCGAGGATGAAGCGGCACATGTCCTGCTTTTCCTCCATGTTCATGCCCGCCATGGGTTCGTCGAGCAGCAGCACCTGCGGCTCCATGGCCAGGGCGCGCCCCAGGTCGACGCGCTTTTGCAGTCCGTACGGCATCTGGCCCACCGCGGTCTTGCGATAAGCCTGAATCTCCAGGAAGTCGATGATCCGCTCCACGTATTCGCGATGACGGATCTCCTCGCGCTCGGCCGGACCGATGCGAAGGGCCTGCAGAAACAGATTGCTTTTGATCTTCAGGTTACGCCCGGACATGATGTTGTCCAGGACGCTCATGCCCTTGAACAGCGCCAGGTTCTGGAAGGTGCGTGCAATCCCCATCTCGGCCACCTGGCGGGAGTTCATATGCCGAAAGTGTTGGCCGCGGAAGGTGATCGCGCCCTGTTGGGGCTGGTAGACACCGTTGATGCAATTGAGCATCGAAGACTTGCCTGCGCCGTTGGGGCCGATGATCGCGCGGATCTCGTGTTCGCGCACATCAAAGGAGATATCGGTCAGCGCCTTCACGCCGCCAAACGCCAGCGAGATATTCTGGACATCCATGATCACCTCACCCGCGCGGCGCGCGGGCCCGAGGTCGGTCGGTTCGGTCAGCGTGTTCATGCGGCGGCCTTCACGGGGGCATAGGTGCGGGTGTCGACGATCTTGAGCGTGGCACTCACGCTGCCAGTGCGGCCATCTTCGAACTTCACCTGGGTCTCGATGAACTGCTCGGTCTTGCCGCCATAGAGGGCGTCCATCAGCACGCCGTACTTGTCGGCGATGAAGCCGCGGCGGACCTTGTTGGTACGCGTGAGCTCGCCATCGTCGGCATCGAGCTCTTTGTGCAAGACCATGAAGCGGTGAATCTGCGAGCCGGCCAGGCGCTCGTCGGCAGCCAGGTCGGCGTTGACCTTCTCAACGCACTCGCGGATCAACTCGTACACCTCGGACTTGGCGGCCAGGTCGGTGTAGCCGGCGTAGGGCAGGTTGCGCCGCTCGGCCCAGTTGCCCACGGCATCGAAATCGATGTTGATCAGGGCGCAGACCTTGTCACGCCGATCCCCCATCGCCACAGCCTCTTTGATGTGAGGGAAGAACTTCAGCTTGTTCTCGATGTACTTGGGCGCGAACATGGCGCCGTTGGCCAGCTGGCCAACATCCTTGGCACGGTCGATGATCTTCAGGTGGCCATGGGCATCCAGGAAGCCGGCATCGCCGGTGTGGTACCAGCCGTCGGCGGTCTTGACCTCGGCGGTGGCCTCCGGATTCTTGTAGTACTCCTTGAGCAGGCCGGGCGGGCGCACCAGGATCTCGCCATTGGCCGCCACCTCGATCTCGACGCCGCGGCACGGCACACCCACGGTGTCGGCGCGCACCTCGTGATCGGGCTGCATGCACACGAACACGGCGGTCTCGGTCGAGCCATACAGCTGTTTGAGGTTGATACCGATGGCGCGGTAGAAGGTGAAGAGATCGGGGCCGATGGCCTCACCCGCGGTGTAGGCCACGCGCACCCGCGAAAAGCCCAGGCTGTTGCGAAGCGGGCCGTACACCAGCAGGTTGCCGATGCCGTAGGCAATACGGTCAAAGAAGCCCACCGACTTGCCATCGCGCAATTGCGGGCCGACGCGGCGCGCGACGTCCATGAAGCGGTGGAACATGGCGCGCTTGAGGGCGCTGGCATCTTCCATGCGGATCATCACGGTCGTGAGCAAACTCTCGAACACGCGCGGCGGGGCGAAGTAGTAGGTGGGGCCGATCTCCTTGAGGTCGATCATCACCGTGGCCGCCGACTCGGGGCAGTTGACCACGTAGCCACACGCCAGCCACTGCGCGTAGCTGAAAATGTTCTGCCCGATCCAGGCCGGCGGCATATAGGCCAGCACCTCTTCGCGCTCAGTCAGGTGGTCGAACTCAGCGCCCGCGGTGGCTCGGTCGATCAGGCTGCTGTGGGTATGGACCACGCCCTTGGGCGTGCCGGTGGTACCGGAGGTGAAGAACATCGCCGCCACGTCGGCGGCGCGGCCTTGCGCCACCTGGGCACGAAAAAATTCGGGGTGCTGGCCCGCGTAGGCTTGGCCAGTGGCCACCAGATCGTCGATCGCGCCCAGACCCGGCTCCTCGTACTTGCGCAGGCCGCGCGGGTCGTCGTAGTAGATCGCCTGAAGTTGCGGGCACTGGGCGCGCACCTCCAGCAGCTTGTCCACCTGCTCCTGGTCCTCGGCGAAGGCAAAGCGCACCTGCGCGTTGTTGATCGGAAAGACGCACTCAGGCGCCGCAGCGTCCTGGTAGAGGGGAATCGGGATCGCGCCCAGGGATTGGGCGGCCAGCATCGTGGCGTACAGGCGGGGCCGGTTGGCGCCCACCACCACCATGTGGTCACCGCGCACCAGACCGGCCTGGTGCAGGCCGCAGGCCAGGTGTTCGACCAGAACGGCCAGTTGCGACCAGGTCAGGGTCTGCCAGATCCCGTATTCCTTCTCGCGCAGTGCGGCACGCTCGCCCTGCCCGCTCGCATGCTGCACCAGCAGCTGCGGAAATGTCTCTTGCGTCATGGTTCTTTCTTCGGGCGCGCACGGTCCGCCGCACACGCTCTGCAATCCCCCATTCTTGTCCGCTGCGACAGGACCGGACTGTTCTGGCATGTACAGTTTTCCCTAGTGAAAACCCTAGATCGGTGGCAGGACACGGCTCGTTACCGAGGCTGCGCAGGTTCCGAGTCAGGATGGACCGGATGCGACTGACCTTCATCCTGGCCCTGTGCCTGCTGGCCGCCGGGCCCCACGACGCTCGCAGCGCCCCCGCGCAGAACTGCCATGCCGTGAGCCGCGAGGCCTGCACCATCGCCCACGGCCTGGGCCGAGGCATCAACCTGGGCAATATGCTGGACGCGCCGCGCGAGGGCGACTGGGGGGTGCGCCTGGAGCCGCGCTTCATCGAGCTGGCCACGCGCCACTTCCAGACGGTGCGCCTGCCGGTGCGCTGGAGCAACCATGCCGCGCCGACCGCCGATGCCCGCATCGACGAGGCCTTCGCCCGCCGGGTGGACGGCGTGGTCGACGCGCTGCTGGCACGCGGCGTGCGCGTGATCCTGAACGTTCACCATTACATGCAATTGACCGGCGGCCCCCTGCACCCGGGGGAGTTCGCGGTCGATCCGGCGGTACTCGAGGAGCGGCTGGTGAACCTGTGGCGACAGATCGCCTGGCGCCATCGGGATCGGCCGCCGCAGCTGCTGTTCGAGTTGCTCAATGAGCCCCACGGCACGCTCGAGGGCGAGCGCTGGAATCGGCTGGCGGCGCGCCTGCTGGCAGCGGTGCGCGCAAGCAACCCCACGCGGGTGGTGCTGATCGGGCCGGGTGACTGGAGCCATCCGCGCGCCCTGCCGGCCTTGCGCCTGCCACCCGACGCCTACCTGATCGTGGCGATCCACAGCTACGACCCCTTCGAGTTCACCCACCAAGGGGTGACCTGGCGCGCCAACCCGTTTCCCACGGGCACCCGCTGCTGCGACGAGGCCCAGCGCGCGCAGGTGGTGCAGGCGCTGGACGCGGCGATGCGATGGAACCGCGCCAACGGCGTGCCGGTGCACCTGGGCGAGTTCGGGGCCTACCGCGCAGGCGATCTGGCCTCGCGCGCCGCCTACGCGCGCCTGGTGCGTGACGAGGCCGAGCGCCGCGGCATCGGCTGGGCCTGGTGGGAGTGGGCCTCGGATTTCTCGGGGGTGTATGACCCGGCCCGCAAGGCCTGGGTCGAGCCTCTGCGCCGGGCCTTGCTCGATTGAGCCGGGCTCAGGCCTTCGCGGTCTGGGGGTGGGCCAGCACCTTGTCAATGCGCTTGCCATCGAGGTCGACCACCTCGAACACCCAGCCCGCGCACTCGATGCGCTCGGCCACCACGGGCAGATGGCCGCTGACCGCCATCAAGAGGCCCGCCAGGGTGTTGTAACGCCCGCGATCCTCGTCGGGCAGCTCGGCGCGCAGATCGAGCCGCGCCTTCAGCTCAGACACCGGCATCAAGCCATCGAGCAGCCAGGAGCCATCTTCACGGCGGGTGGCCCAGGCGTCGTGCTGCTGCACGGGCTGCAGCTCGCCGGTGATGGCCTCCAGCAGATCGTGCGGGGTCATCAACCCCTGCACCACGCCGTACTCGTCGACCACAAACACCATGCGCGCCGAGTGCGCGCGAAACTGCTCGAGCAGCTCCATGCCCGTGAGCGTCTCGGGCAGGAAGGAAGCCGGCACCGCGTGGGTCTCGATCGGCTGCTGCGCCTGCTGCGGGTCCAAGGACAGCAGACGCGACACGCTCACCACACCGAGCACGTCGTCGAGGGAGCCCCGGCACACCGGGTACCAGGAGTGCGCCCCCAGACGCCCGGCCTGGGCCAGCGCCTGCGAAACGGACAGGCCGGCGTCCAGCCATTCGATGTCGGATCGGGGCAGCATCATCGAGGTGAGGTTGCGGTCGTCCAGGTGAAAGACGTTTTGCACCATCTGCCGCTCGTGCTGCGCGATCACGCCGGCGTCCACGCTTTCCTCGAGGCTGTGCGTGAGTTCTTCCTCGGTGATGGCGCGGGTGCGGCCGGTGTCGATCCGCAGCAGGCGCAGTACACCCTGCGTCGCGGCCGACAGCAGCCACACAAAGGGCCCCGCCGCCCGTGCCAGGCCGGCCATCGGACGCGCCATCCAGCGCGCGACGGCCTCGGGATACAGCTGCCCGATGCGTTTGGGCACCAGCTCGCCGAAGATGATGGTGATGAAGGTGATCAGGGCCACCACGATGGCGGTGGCGGTAATGCCCGCCGCCCCGGGGCGTATGCCCAGGTCGGTGAGCCAATGGGCCAGACCGGCGCTGAAAGCCGCTTCACCGATGATGCCGTTCAAGACCCCGATGGAGGTGATGCCGACCTGCACCGTCGAGAGAAATTGGGTGGGCCGCTCCATCAGGCGCAGCGCGGCTTGCGCGCCCGTATCCCCCGTCTCGGCCAGCGCCAGCAGGCGGGCCTTGCGGCTGGCGGTGAGGGCCAGCTCGGACATGGCGAACGCGCCGTTGAGGAGGGTCAACAACGCGATCAGCAGGACGTCCATCGTTCAGGGGGAGAATCGAACACCATGGCACTCTACCTGATCGGGGATGTCCAGGGCTGCGATGCGCCCTTGGGCCGGCTGCTGCAAAAGATCGACTTCTCGCCAAGCCGCGACACCCTCTACCTCCTGGGCGACCTGGTGAACCGGGGCCCGGATTCCGACCGCGTGCTGCGTCGCCTCATGGGCTATGGCGATGCGGCGCGCTGCCTTCTGGGCAACCACGATCTGTCGCTGCTCGCCGTGGCGCACGGCATCCGCACGCCGCACCCAAGCGACACGATGCACACCGTGCTGCAAGCGCCGGATCGCGAGGCCCTGCTCGAATGGCTGCGGCACCGACCAATGGCCCTGCAGGCGCAGGGCGTGCTGATGGTGCATGCGGGCGTGCTGCCGCAGTGGGATGTGGCGCAGGTGATGGCGCTGGCGCAGGAGGTGCAAGACGCGCTGCGCGGGCCCGATCTGATCGACTTTCTCGCCCACCTGTATGGCAACGAGCCCGCGCAATGGAGCGACTCGCTGCGCGGGTACGACCGCCTGCGCGTGATCGTGAACGCGCTCACGCGCCTGCGCTTTTGCAGCGCCGACGGCACCCTGCACCTGAAGGCCTCGGGCGCGCCCGATCAGGCGCCTGCGGGCACGATGCCTTGGTTTGAGGTGCCGGGTCGGCGCACCGCCGGCACGCCGATCGCCTGCGGCCACTGGTCGACGCTGGGGGTGCGGCTAAGGCCCGATCTGATGGCCCTGGATTCAGGCTGTGTGTGGGGCGGGTGCCTGAGCGCCCTGCGGCTGAACGCCGCTGGGGCACGGCATGAATTGATCCAGGTGGACTGCGAGCAGGCGCAAGCGCCAGGCGGCGACTGAGGCCGCAGCCCGCTTATTCGCCGGTCTTGAACAGCGCCGCGACCTTGCGCTTGGACTTGATGTTGGCCGAGACGCGGCTGGTGGTGGCCGGCTTGGCGCTGGCCTCCCAGGCCGGGGCGGCGTCGACGGCGGGCGCTTCGTAGGGCTGCTCGAAGAAGGGATCACGCGGGGCCGACGCGGCGCGCGGCGCACGGGGCTCGCGCGGGGCGCGCGGGGTGTCGAGCGCGTCGCGCGGATCGCCCGTCTCGCCGCGTTCGCGCCAGGTGCGACGGCCGTCGTTGATGCGGCTGCGCGGGCGGTCTTCGTCGAACTCGACGGCCTCGATCTCGAGCTTTTTCTTCAGAAGTTTTTCGAGGTCGGCCACCAGGCGGCCATCGCTGCCCGAGACGAACGTGACCGCCAGGCCCGAGGCGCCGGCGCGGCCGGTGCGGCCGATACGGTGCACATAGTCTTCGGGGTTGAACGGCAGGTCAAAGTTGAAGACCGCCGGCACGTCCTTGATGTCCAGGCCGCGCGCGGCGACGTCGGTGGCCACCAGCAGATCGACCTCGCCGGCCTTGAAAGCGGCCAGCGCCTTCAGGCGTTCGTCCTGGCTCTTGTCGCCGTGCAGCGCGGTGGTCTTGAGGCCGTCGCGCTCGAGCGAGCGAGCCAGGCGCGCGCACCCGAGCTTGCTATTGACGAACACAAAGGCCTGCTTGATGGCGCGCTGGCGCACCAGCTGAATCAGGGCGCGGCGCTTGTCGTCGTCGCCCACGCTGTAGAAATGCTGTTCGACGGTGGAGGCGGTCTCGTTGGGGCGCGCCACCTCGATGGTGATCGGGTCCTTGAGGTAGCTATTGGCCAGGCGCTTGATCTCGGGCGAGAAGGTGGCCGAGAACAGCAGCGTGGTGCGCTGCTTGGG
>JBIKUT010000347.1:0-2855 GCA_044347465.1 Ramlibacter sp. | reverse complement strand
GTCGATGACGCTGCGGTAGTCGGGCTTGCCAAAGATGGCGCTGCCAGCCACGAAGGTGTCGGCGCCGGCGGCGGCGACGCGGGCGATGTTGTCGACCTTGATGCCGCCGTCGACTTCCAGGCGGATGTCGCGCCCGCTGGCGTCGATGCGCTTGCGCGCCTGCTCGATCTTGCGCAGCGCCGAGTCGATGAAGCTTTGACCACCAAAGCCCGGGTTGACGCTCATGATCAGGATCAGGTCGATGTCGTCGATCATCCAATCGAGCACATCGAGCGAGGTGGCCGGGTTGAACACCAGGCCCGCCTTGCAGCCGCGCGCCTGAATCGCCTGCACGCTGCGATGCACATGGGGGCTGGCCTCCGGATGAAAGCTAATCAGGTCAGCGCCGGCATCGGCGAACAACTGGGCCAGCGGATCGACCGGCTGCACCATCAGGTGCACGTCAATCGGCACCGGGGTGCCATCGGGCTTTTTGGCGTGGGGCTTGAGAGCGGAGCACACCATCGGCCCGAAGGTGAGATTGGGCACGTAGTGGTTGTCCATCACATCGAAATGGATCCAGTCAGCGCCGGCGGCGATCACGTTGCGCACCTCCTCGCCCAGGCGGGCAAAGTCGGCCGAGAGGATGGAGGGGGCGATGCGGTGGGTGCGGCTCATGGCGCCATTTTCTCAGACCCGGGCCCGCCCCCACCTGCAGGTAACATCCCGCCCATGGCCAAGCACCTGTTTCGTGTCGACGTGATGCCCGAGTATCTGCCCGAGCAGTCCGACCCGGACGAGGGCGTATACGGTTTTGCGTACACCATCACGATCACCAATGACGGCCTGGTGCCGGCGCAGTTGATGTCGCGCCACTGGCTGATCACCGACGCGAACGGCCAGACCGAGGAGGTCAAGGGCCCGGGCGTGGTCGGCCACCAGCCCCTGCTCAAACCGGGCGAGTCCTTCCGCTACACCAGCGGCTGCCGCCTGCGCACGCCCAGCGGCACGATGCAGGGCCGCTACTTCTGCATCGCCGAAGACGGCGAGCATTTCGAAGCCGAGATCCCGGCGTTTTTCCTCGACGACGGCAGCCGACGCGTGCTGCACTGAGCGCCGGGTAACCCCCTGCGTCAGGAGGCCTGCAAAGCGGTCTTTCGGGTGACTTGATCGCGTGGCGTTTTGACCAGAGACTCGAATGTCGCTTATTTCATTGCATTCGACTTCATGAAAACCAAACTGCTTCTTGCCTCCGTCACCCTGATCCTGGCCGCTTGTGGCAAGCCCTTTCCCGTCTCCCAAGACCTGTACGACGAGTACCAGGGCATCGTCTGCAAGATTTCCACCGGTGGCCTGACACCGCAAGACATCGTGCGCCAGACGCAACTCAATGCCATCTTCCAGCAAAAGCTCACGGAGGGCGGCCAGCCCAGCGCGGACTGGGTGGCCACGCACGCCAAGAAACTGGGCGAGGTGATGGACGTCAAGAACTGCAGCAAGCTCGCGGCGGGTTCCTCCGCCAGCACGGCGACCGCAGCGCCCGCCGCGGCCAATGTCGATTCGAAGCTCGCCAAGTTTGACGGCATCTGGATGTTCTCCGGTGACAAGTCCAAGGCCGCCAACACTGAGGGCGACGAGATGCAAAAGGGGATCGCACAGGGCATCATCCTGGGGCTGGAGATCCGACTGGCCAACTCGGCCGGCATGAAGATCGAAGGCGGCCGGGTCCAGGACGGCGAAGGCCGCTGCACCTTTGAAGGCGAGCCCGACGCCAAGGGCTTTGTCTCCTGCGTCTCCCAGAGTGACCGCTCGGTCTATGCCAAGTTTGCGATCGACCCCAAGGGCGATTTGGTGGCGACCAGCATGAGCGGCATGAGCTTCCCCCTGGTCTTCGAGAAGAAGAAGTAGGCCCGCGTGGCCGCACCATGACGCGCGCTATGCTCCGCGCGTCATGGGTGAATTCGATCTGATCGCTCGCTTCTTCAAGCGCCCCGCCCAGCGCCAGCCGCTGGGGGTGGGCGATGACTGTGCGCTGCTCGCGCCCGCGCCCGGCACGCACCTGGCCGTGTCCTCGGACATGCTGGTCGAAGGCCGCCACTTCCTGCCCGGTGCCGATCCCCGGCGGCTGGGGCACAAATGCCTGGCGGTAAACCTGAGCGACCTGGCGGCGTGCGGCGCGCGCCCGTTGGCCTTCACGCTGGCCCTGGCCCTGCCCGAAGCGGATGAAGCCTGGCTCGCGCCCTTTTCGGAAGGCCTGCTCGCCCTGGCCGATGCCCATGGCTGCGAGCTGGTGGGCGGTGACACCACGCGCGGCCCCTTGAATCTGTGCATCACGGTGTTCGGCGAAGTGCCCGCGGGCCAGGCCCTGCTGCGGTCCGGCGCGCGCGCCGGCGACGACCTGTATGTGAGCGGCACCTTGGGCGATGCGCGCCTGGCGCTGCAGGCCATGCGCGGTGAGGTGACGGTGCCCGCGCCGGTGCTGGCAGCCGCCCGTGAGCGTCTGGACAGGCCCACCCCCCGCGTCGCACTGGGCCTGGCCTTAAGAGGTCTGGCCACTTCGGCGATCGACATCAGCGACGGGCTGCTAGGCGATCTCGGTCATGTGCTGCAGGCGTCGGGCGTGGGGGCTACCGTCGATGCCGACGCCGTGGCGAACCTGCTCGCGGCGGGGACGGCTGTCGGTTCCGACCTGCGCCGCGCCTACACCCTGGCCGGTGGCGATGACTACGAGCTGGCCTTCACCGCGCCCCCGGCGACCCGCGAGTCGGTGCGCGTCGCCGCCGCACAGGCCGACACGCGCGTGACGCGCATCGGGCAGATCGAGGCCGCCCACGGGCTTCGCCTGGTCGACGCCCACGGGCAGGCGGTGCCTGGGC
>JBIKUT010000348.1:0-2855 GCA_044347465.1 Ramlibacter sp. | reverse complement strand
CCAGCCGACTGCCTGGCCGCCACCGGGGGCGGGCAACGCCCCTTCCTGCGCGCGGCCCGTATCCCCCTGCAAGCGGCGGCCACCTTCGATTTGCTAGGATTCGCCTCTGATTTCTCCCGCGCCCAGGCCATCTTGCTCGACGCCCATGTCGAGGGCTACGGCGGTGGCGGCAAGGCATTCAATTGGTCACTTCTTCCTCCAAACGTCAACGCTCACCTCGTCTTGTCTGGTGGGTTGACACCTGCAAATGTGGGCGACGGTATCGCGCAGGTGCGGCCGCGTTGTGCAACGCTGGCCGTTGATGTGAGTTCGGGCGTCGAGATCTCCAAGGGGATCAAGGACGCCACCAAGATCCACCAATTCGTCGCCGCCGTGCGTGCGGCCGACGCGCTCCTTGCAGGCCAGCACCCATGATCACCTATGACCAACCCGATGCCGCGGGCCATTTCGGCATGTACGGCGGCAGTTTCGTCAGCGAGACGCTGACCCACGCCATCGCCGAACTGCGCGAGGCCTATGCCCGCTACCAGCACGATCCCGAGTTCCTGGCCGAATTCCAGTACGAGCTCAAACACTTCGTCGGCCGGCCCTCGCCGATCTACCACGCTGCCCGCACCAGCCGCGAGATGGGCGGCGCGCAGATCTACCTCAAACGCGAAGACCTCAATCACACCGGCGCGCACAAGATCAACAACGTGATCGGCCAGGCCATGCTCGCCAAGCGCATGGGCAAGCCGCGCGTGATCGCCGAGACCGGCGCGGGCCAGCACGGGGTGGCCACGGCCACGATCTGCGCGCGCTACGGCCTCGAGTGCGTGGTGTACATGGGCGCCGAAGACGTCAAGCGTCAAAGCCCCAACGTTTACCGCATGAAGCTGCTGGGAGCGACCGTGGTGCCCGTCGAATCGGGCAGCCGCACGCTGAAAGACGCGCTCAATGAGGCCATGCGCGATTGGGTGACGAACGTCGAGAACACCTTCTACATCATCGGCACGGTGGCGGGCCCGCACCCCTACCCGATGATGGTGCGTGACTTCCAAAGCATCATCGGCAAGGAGTGCCTCACGCAGATGCCCGAGATGACGGGCCGCCAGCCCGATGCCGTGATCGCCTGCGTGGGCGGCGGCAGCAATGCGATGGGGATTTTTCATCCCTACATTCCCCATGACGCCACGCGCCTGATCGGCGTCGAGGCGGCAGGCGAAGGCCTGGACAGCGGCAAGCATTCGGCCTCGCTGCAAAAGGGCAGCCCCGGCGTGCTGCATGGCAACCGCACCTACATCCTGCAAGACGAGAACGGCCAGATCACCGAGACACACAGCGTGAGCGCCGGCCTGGATTACCCCGGCGTCGGCCCCGAGCATGCCTGGCTCAAGGACATCGGCCGCGCCGAGTATGTGGGCGTGACCGACACCGAAGCGCTGGACGCCTTCCACTACCTGTGTCGCACCGAAGGCATCATCCCCGCGCTCGAATCGAGCCACGCCATCGCCTACGCCATGAAGCTGGCCAAGACGATGCGCACCGACCAGAGCCTACTGGTGAACCTCTCCGGGCGCGGCGACAAGGACATCGGCACCGTGGCCGACCTGTCGCAAGCCGACTTCTATTGCCGCCCCAGCTGCCGCGGCCAAAGCGTCAAGGGCGAAGCGCACGTGGTGGAGTTCAAGAAATGAGCGCGCCGGCTTCCCGCATTGCCGCCACCTTCGCGCGCCTGCAGCAAGAGGGCCGCAAGGCCCTGATTCCGTACATGACCGCCGGCTTCCCCTATGTCGACATCACACCGGCCCTGATGCAGGGCATGGTCGACGCGGGCGCTGACGTCATCGAGTTGGGCGTGCCCTTCTCCGATCCCATGGCCGACGGCCCCGTGATTCAAAAAGCGGGTGAGCGCGCCCTCGCCGGGGGCGTGGGCATGACCCAGGTGCTGGCCATGGTGCGCGCCTTTCGCCAGGGCAATGCCACCACCCCGGTGGTCCTCATGGGCTATGCCAACCCAGTGGAGCGCTATGACCTGCAGCATGGCAAGGGCGCCTTCATTCGCGATTGCGCGGCCAGCGGCGTCGACGGCCTGCTGATCGTCGATTACCCACCCGAGGAGTGCGAGCAGTTTGCCGCCGACCTGCGCGCGAATGGCCTGGACCTGATCTTCCTGCTGGCGCCCACGTCCACCGATGCGCGCATGCAGCAGGTGGCGCGTGTGGCCAGCGGCTATGTCTACTACGTCTCGCTCAAGGGCGTGACCGGCGCGGGCCACCTGGACACGGACGCGGTCGAGGCCATGCTGCCCCGCATCCGCCAGCATGTGACGATTCCAGTGGGCGTGGGCTTTGGTATCCGCGACGCACAGACCGCCCGCGCCATCAGCCGAGTAGCCGATGCGGTGGTGATTGGCACACGCCTGATCCAGATCGTGGGCGAGCTGCCACGCGAGCAGGTGGTGACGGCGGCGGGCGCGTTTCTGCGCGAGATCCGCCAGGCGCTCGACGCGTAAAATTCAGCCTCCAAGGAGTTCCCTATGTCCTGGCTCGAAAAGCTCCTCCCCCCCAAGATCCAGCCCACGGATCCCACCGAGCGCCGCAGCGTGCCCGAGGGCCTGTGGGTCAAGTGCCCCAGCTGCGAATCGGTGCTTTACAACACCGATCTGGCCCAGAACCAGAACGTCTGCCCCACCTGCAGCCACCACCACCGCATCTCGGCCCGCAAGCGCCTGGATGCTTTCCTGGACGCCGAGGGCCGCTACGAAATCGGCCAGGAAGTCCTGCCGGTCGATCCCCTGAAGTTCAAGGACAGCCGCAAGTACCCCGAGCGCCTGAAAGAAGCCCTGGAGAACACCGGCGAGACCGATGCCCTGG
>JBIKUT010000038.1:0-11011 GCA_044347465.1 Ramlibacter sp. | reverse complement strand
ATTTCTTGGCGGCGCGGTACATGATCCAGGTGAAGACCGCGCTCAGGGGCAGCAGGGCCAGCGTCATCGGGCCGACGATCCAGTAGTAGCCGAACATCGCCAGTACCAGCCCGGGCAGGAAGCCCACGGTGTAGGCCAGGTCCATGAACGGGAACATCAGGTTCCACCAGATGTACAGCAAGGTCAGGCGCGGCTTCATCACCAGGCGGGGCGTCGCCTTGAACGCCTCGATCATCCCGCGCGACCAGCGCTGTCGCTGGCGCACGAAGCCCTTGACCGTATCGGGGCAGCGTGTGAACACCGCGGCGTTCTCGGCATAGCCCACGCGGTGGCCCTGCTCGAGGATCCTCCAGGTCAGGACGATGTCCTCGCCCACCACATGCGGCCAGCCCCCCAGCGCGGCGACCGTGGCGCGGTCATAGACCGAGAACGCGCCCTGCGACACCAGCGTGCCCTGAAACAGCGATTGCACCCGCTTGGTGGCGGCGATGCCCAGGAAGTAGTCCCACTCTTGCGTGCGTGTGACCCAGTTGTCACGCGAGTTGCGTATCAGCACCAGCCCGGCGACGGCGCGCGTGCCCGGCGGGTCCGACAGGTAGCGCCCGATGATGTTTTTCAGGCCATCGCGCCAGAGCAGGCAGTCGGCGTCCAGTGTCAACACCAGGTCGGTGGTGCATTCCTCAAGCCCCTTGTTCAGGGCGTGCGACTTGCCCTGGTTGCGGGGCATGTCGATCAGGCGCAGATCGGGGTACAGCGGCAGCAGCGCGCGCACCTCGTCGGCCGTTGCGTCGCGTGAGCCATCGTTGATCACGAACACGTGCACGCGGCCCGGATAGTCCTGTTTAAAAACGCTGTGCACGGTCTCCGCGATCGAGCCAGCCTCGTTGTAGGCCGCGACCAGGAGGGTGATGTCCGGATAGGCCGAAACCGGGCGGATGCGAGGGCGCTGGTCTACCAACAAGGCCATCAGCACGAAGGCATTGATGAAGCCGGGGAAGATCGCGATGAACCCGATCAGGTAGGCCGCCAGCCAGGGGTGGGTGAGTTGCCCGAGGTCATGCAACCAGGGCTGCGATAACCAGATGGAGAGAACCATCCAGGCTGCGGCGAAGCCCAGGCAAATCCAGAACTTGATGGCAACCGGTATGTAAATTCTTCTTTTCAAAAGTCATCGGCGCAGGCTTGGCTGCAAGACAACTTTCAAAGTGTTCACAGCCAGCGCCAACCGCCACTCAGAGTGCCTGTCGTGACCTGATTTTAAGCGGCATCTAATTTCCTGTATTTACTTGATATACAAATGATTAATTGGCCTTAAGGGGCAGAGATAAGCCTCTTCAGAGCTCCCAAAATTTGCAGATTTGTTTCGATCTATCTCACGCACTTCGATGAAATAAGTAGTCCTAAAAGCTACATATTCGGGGTGTTTTGTGGATCTGACGCAGTCGTGGGCCTGCAGGTGTCTAGGGTTCGCTGCATGCGTCGGCCTGTTGGCGCTGTGGGCTGGGCCCGCCATGGCCGCGGTCGCTACCGACAGTCCCGCGCTGGAAAGAATCCGCGCGCGCGGCGAGGTCGCGGTGGGTGTCAGGACCGATTTCCCGCCTTTTGCCATGCTCGATGCGAAGGGGCGTCACCGGGGGCTGGAGGTGGATCTGGCCCAGTCACTGGCCGATCACCTGGGTGTGCGCCTGCGACTGGTGCCTGTGACCCCGCAGGACCGTTTCGCGCGCATCCGCGACGGCGAGGCGGACCTGATCATCGCCTCGGCCGGCGACACCGCCGCGCGCCGCGCGGGGGCGACGGCGATCGAACCGCATTACTAGGGTCGACGTGCTGCTGCGGCCCGAGCGGCGCGAGACCGACTGGCCCGCGCTTCGCGGCAGCGTGCTGTGTGCCGTGCAGGGCGCCGCGTTCAACGCCATGCTGGCGCAGCGCCATCATCTGCGTCTGCATCTGGCGCCCGACATCACGCAGGCCGTGCAAGCCCTGGAGCAGGGCCACTGCGCGGGCCTGCTGTACACCGAGGCGGCGGTGCACCACTTGCGTCGGCAACCGCACTGGCAGGATTACCGCACGCCCTTGGCCCCGACCCTGGTGGTGCCCTGGACGATCAGCGTGGCGCGCAGCGAACAAGGCCGCGATCTCGAGCGCCGGGTCGGCGATGTGGTGGCACGCTGGCACCGTGACGGCACCCTGATCGCGCTCGAGAAGAAATGGGCGCTCAAACCGAGCCAGTTTCTTCAGACCGCCAAGATGCGTTGGAGTGAGCGGCGCCTGGATGGCCGGTGGGTGTGCGTGCGCGATGCACACGGCCAGTGGCCCGTGGCCTGCCGCGATCCGGCTTTCGTGGAATCCCACGAGGCGCAGGGACTGCTGGGGCTCGCGCTGCACTTGCGCGATGAATGGGGCATCCGACTGGCGCCCCGAGGTGAGGCCTTCGACGTCAGTCGTTATCGGCAAAGCCTGGTGCTGACCGGCGTGCTAACCGGCTCCGCGATCATGGGCATCGCGCTGGCGCTCGTGCGTGGCATGCGTCTTGCGCGCCGATCACTCGGCCTTGATGCCGCGCGAGGTGATCACGCCGCCCAATTGCGCCGCGTCCGATTTGATGCGCTGGGCCAGGCCCTCGGCCGGCGTGCCCGCCACGTCCCAGCCTTGTTGCGTGAGTTTTTGGCGCACCTCCGGGCTGCGCGCGATCTCGCTGACCAGCGCCGACAGCTTGGCGAGGTGGGCGGCGGGCAGGGTGGCCGGCGCGGCGACGCCGTTCCAGACCTCCAGACGGAAGCTGCGCGTCACGCCCAGTTCGTCCAGGCTGGCCACATCGGGCACCAGTGCGCTGCGTGTGCTGGAGGTGATGCCAATGGCCTTGAGCTTGCCGGCTTTCACCTGGGGCAGGGCCAGACCGGGCGGCAACAGGGCCAGCTGGATCTGGCCGCCGATCATGGCGTTGACCACCTGCGGGTTGCCCGGATAGGGCACGTGGACCGGGTCGATGCCGCTGTTGCCCTTGAGCAGTTCCATGCCGATGTGGGAGACGGTGCCCACACCGGGCGAGCCATAGCTCCATTTGTTGCCGTTGCTGCGGGCGGCGGCGAAGAACTCGCGTGCGTTCGCGCCGGGCACTTCGGCCGCTGCAGTCAGCACCAGGGGCGCGGTGCCGATCAGGCTCACCGGTGCGAGGTCCTTGAGCGGGTCATAGGGCAGGGCCGGATTGAGCAACTTGGCAATCGTCATGTTGCCGTTGATCAACAGGCCCAGTGTGTGTTCGTCGGTGGCCTTGGCCACCAGGTCGGCGGCGATGTTGCCGGAGGCGCCGGCGCGGTTCTCGACGATCACCGGCTGGCCCAAGGCCTTGGACAGCGGCTCGGCCAGCGTGCGCGCAGTCAGGTCCGGTGAGGAGCCCGCAGGAAATCCCACGAGCAGGCGAATCGGCTTGGAGGGCCAGGCGGCAGCGCCCGCGGCCGGCGCGGTCTGGGCGATCACGCCGCTGGCGAGCAGGGACAGAGACAGGGCGAGTGGGAGGGCGAGCAGGGTACGGCGCATCGACAACTTCTTTCTTTGAACGAGCAAGATCAGGCGTAGGCGGCCAGCGCCTGACGCATCTTCTTCATCGCGGCCACTTCGATCTGGCGGATTCGCTCGGCGGACACGCCGTATTGAGCGGCCAGATCGTGCAGGGTGAGGCCGCCCGAGCCGTCGTCGTTGACCTTGAGCCAGCGTTCTTCGACGATGCGGCGGCTGCGCGGATCGAGCGTGTCCAAGGCGGCGGCGATGCCGTCGGTGGCCAGCACATCGCGCTGCTGCGATTCGATCATCGCGGTGGGTTCGTGGCTGGCATCGGCCAGGTAGGCCATGGGGCCGAAGGCCTCTTCGCCGTCGTCGCCCGGCGCCGGATCGAGCACCACATCGCCACCGGCCATGCGAGTCTCCATCTCGATCACTTCCTCGCGCTTGACATTGAGCTCGCGCGCCATGATGTCGATCTGGGCGTCGGTCAGTGTGTCGCGGTGGGTGGGGGCGTCCGCTGCGTCCTTGAAGCCTTGCTTCATGGAGCGCAGATTGAAGAACAGCTTGCGCTGGGCCTTGGTGGTGGCCACCTTGACCATGCGCCAGTTCTTCAGGATGTATTCGTGGATTTCGGCCTTGATCCAGTGCAGCGCGTAGCTCACGAGGCGCACACCCTGGTCCGGGTCGAAGCGCTTGACGGCCTTCATCAGGCCGATGTTGCCCTCTTGAATCAGGTCGCCATGGGGCAGGCCGTAACCGAGGTACTTGCGCGAGACCGAGACCACCAGGCGCAGGTGCGAGAGCACCAACTTGCCGGCGGCTTCGAGGTCGTTGTGGTCACGCAGCTTGCGCGCGAAGGCCTGCTCCTCCTCGGGGGTGAGCAGGGGCAGGCGGTTGACGGCGGAGATGTAGGCATCCAGATTGCCCAGGGCAGGCACCATGGACCAGGGGTTGGCCATGGTCAGGGCGTGGGCAGGGGTTCCGACGGAAGGGTTCATGAGAGCCGCTCCTTTCATCACAAGGGCGTCATATTAGCACTCTGCCAGCGAGAGTGCTAAGGCCGGGCTTCGGTCCTCCGAGGGGGTCAGCGCACCTGCAGGCGGGGTCCGGCGCCCTGCGCGGTGACCTCGCCGACCACCGCGGCCTGGCCAAAGCCGTGGCGGGCGAAGACGGCCAGCACCGCGTCCACCGCGTCGGGTGCGCAGGACACCAGCAGGCCGCCGCTGGTCTGGGGGTCGCTCAAAAGAGCCTGATGCACGGCATCGAAACCGGCCGGTAGACCGATCTCGGCGCCATAGCCCCCCCAGTTGCGCTCCGAGGCGCCGGTGACGCAGCCGGCACGGGCCAGGTCGACCACCCCGGGCAGCAGGGGCACCTTCGCCCAGTCCAGAACGATGGTGGCCTTGGCACCGCGTGCCAGCTCCAGGGCATGGCCCGCCAGGCCAAAACCGGTAATGTCAGTGAGTGCGTGCACACCGGCAAGCTTTGCCAATTCAGGGCCTGGCGTGTTCAGGCGTGTGGTGACCTCGATCATTTGGGCGTAGCCCTCGGGGCTCAAGGTCTCCTTCTTCAGGGCGGCCGAGAGCACGCCCACGCCCAGGGGCTTGCCCAGAACCAGCACGTCGCCGGGGCGGGCGTCGGCGTTGCGTTTGACGTGTTTCGGATGCACCAGACCCAGCGCCACCAGGCCGTAGATCGGTTCGACCGAGTCGATGGTGTGGCCGCCCGCGATCGGGATGCCGGCGGCGCGGCACACCGCTTGGCCGCCTTCCAGGATGCGGCCGATGGTCTGGGTGGACAGCACGCTGATGGGCATGCCCACGAGGGCCAGGGCCATGATCGGCTGACCGCCCATGGCGTAGACGTCGGAGATGGCGTTGGTCGCGGCGATGCGCCCGAAGTCGTAGGGGTCATCGACGATGGGCATGAAGAAGTCGGTGGTGGCGATCAGCGCCTGTTCGTCATTGAGTTGGTAGACGGCGGCGTCGTCCGCGGTCTCGATGCCCACGAGCAGCTGGGGCGGGATGGGCATGGCGGCCGTGCCCTTGAGGATTTCGGACAGCACGCCCGGCGCGATCTTGCAGCCGCAGCCGCCGCCATGCGAGAGCGAGGTCAGGCGCGGTTCGGTGCCGGCGATGGGGGTGGTGGGGGCGTTCATGGCATCAGGTCCTCAATCAGTTGGAGCAGGCCGGCGCGTTCGGCTTCGGGGGTGAAAAGCGGCGCGCGGCGCTCGCATTGTGCGCGCAGGCGGGCCAGCAGGCCGCCCTCGGGTTCTTTGCGGCATTGTTCGATCAGGTCCGCCAGCTGACGGGCGTTCCCGTGGTCAAAGTAGCCCGCGTAGTCGGCGCCCAGCATGCCCACGTTGCCGTCGACGCGCGAGGCCAGCACGGGGGTGCCACTGCGCACGGCTTCCATGATCACGTGGGCGCCACCCTCCAGGGCGCTGGTGTGCACCAGCACGTGGGCGCGCTGGATGGCCTGGCGGGTGCGGGCGTGGGGCAGGGGGCCCAGCCAGCGGTAGGTCGGCACCTGGGCCTGTGTGGCGCTGGCCTGCGCGGCCCAGTCGCCCTCGAGCGCGTCGCCGATATGGTCGATGCGGATGTCGCTGCGGTGGGCCAAGAGGCGGGCCGCCTGCATCAGCGTCTGCGGGCTCTTGACCGCGCGCAGGTGGCCCACCATCACCGCGCGCAGGTGGCGGTCGGTCTTGGGCAGGGGCTGGCGGGCGGTGGTGGACTGGAAGATCACGCGCGCCTTGGCGCGATAGGCCGCGGGCAGGGCGTCGATTCCTCGCTCTTGCAGCACCACGAGGCGCTGGGCGCTTGCCAGCGAAGCCTGCGCCAGCGGGTCGTGATGAATGTCTTGGTACAGGTCTGTGCCGGTCAGGACCACCGCCAGGCCGCGGCCCGGATGCGCCTGGGCCCAGGCGGCGATGGCGGGGGCGGAGCGGCGCGCGTGCAGGGCCAGCATGATCGGATCCTGGCCGGTATCGCGGTCGGGCCATTCTTTGACCAGGCGCACGTCATGGGTCTTGGCCAGTAGCTGCTGCCAGCGCCGCGCGGTCTGCCAATTGCCGTTGTTGGCATCGGCCAGAGCGGGGGTCACGATCACGAGTCGGGTGCGGGTCACCGGCTCTTTATAAACGCAGGTCGATGGCCTTGCCCGCCGCTCTGGCTCGCATGCGGCGCTTGCACACCACCGGCGTGCTCAGGGCTGTCCCAAAAGCGCCAACGAGAACTCGCGGGCGTTGAAGGTCTCGAGGTCTTCCAGCTTTTCGCCCACGCCGATGAAGTAGACGGGGATCGGCTTTTCCTGGGCGATGGCCGCCAGCACGCCGCCCTTGGCCGTGCCATCGAGCTTGGTGACGATCAGGCCCGTCAGCCCCAGCGCCGCGTCGAAGGCCTTGACCTGGGCCAGCGCGTTCTGGCCGGTGTTGCCATCGATCACCAGCAGCACCTCGTGGGGCGGCGCAGCGTCGTCGGGCGCACCGGCGCCGGCGCGGGCGATGGTGCGTTTGATCTTGCGAAGTTCTTCCATCAGGTGCAGCTGCGTGGGCAGGCGGCCGGCGGTGTCGACCAACACCACGTCCTTGCCACGCGCGCGGCCCGCGCTGACGGCATCGAAGCTCACCGCCGCCGGATCGCCCCCTTCCTGGCTCACGATTTCGACGGTGTTGCGGTCGGCCCAGACCGCCAGCTGCTCGCGCGCTGCGGCTCGGAAGGTATCGGCCGCTGCCAGCAGCACCGAGGCGCCCTCGCTGGCCAGGTGGTGGGTGAGTTTGCCGATGGAGGTGGTCTTGCCTGCGCCGTTGACGCCCGCCACCATGATCACGGTGGGCGTGTGCGCACCAATCACCAAGGGCTTTTGCAAAGGCTGTAGCAGCTGGGCCAAAACGTCGGCGAGAATGTTCTGAACCTGCACGGGCCGCGTGGCCCCGGTGGCCGCCACTTTGCGTTTGACCTCCTGGAGCAGCCACTCGGTGGCCTGCACACCGGCGTCGGCCATGAGCAGGGCGGCCTCGAGCTCCTCGTAAAGCGCGTCGTCGATCTGTGCTCCGGTGAAGACCTGGGACAGACCCGATCCGGTCTTGCGCAGGCCCGCGCGCAGCTTGCCCAACCAGGTCTGGCGCTCGGCGGCGACCGGTGCCGGCGCGGACAGCTCCAGGGCGCGACCCAGGGCGCTGCCGATGCGGCTGGCGCCCTCGGACCCGGCCGCAGATGCCGCGGCAGGTGTGTCAGGGGGGGCGTCAGCGGCAGGGGTCGGAGATTTTTTTCGGAAAAAACTGAACATTGAGCCACTTCGGGAAGTCGCAGGATTCTATGAAACTGTCCATGCATCGCCAGCCTCGGTCGCGCCTTGTGTCCTGGCTCCTGCCCGCGCTCCTCGCGCTGGGCCTGCTGGGTCCGGGCGGGGCCAGTGCACAGGCAGGGGCCCGTGTCGAGCGTTACACCCTCGCCAACGGCATGACCCTGATCGTCAAACCGGATCGGCGCGCGCCCACAGCGGTCCACATGGTGTGGGTGCGTGTGGGCTCGATGGACGAAGTCGATGGCACCAGCGGCGTGGCCCATGTGCTGGAGCACATGTTGTTCAAGGGCACGCGCGAGCTCGGGCCTGGCGAGTTCTCGCGCCGCGTGGCGGCGCTGGGCGGACGTGACAACGCATTTACCGCGCGTGATTTCACCGGCTATCACCAGCAGATTCCAGCCTCCCGCCTCGAAGACGTGATGCGCCTGGAGGCCGATCGCTTTGCCAACAACCAGTGGTCCGACGACGAATTTCGGCGCGAGCTCGAGGTGGTGAAAGAGGAACGACGCCTGCGCACCGAGGATTCGCCGCGGGCGCGCCTCTTTGAGGCCCTCAATGCGACGGCCTTCGTCGCTTCGCCGTATCGCCGACCCATCATCGGCTGGATGAACGATCTCGATGCGATGACCCCTGAGGACGCGCGGGCCTTCTATCGCCGCTGGTACGTGCCGGCCAATGCCGCCGTGGTGGTGGCCGGTGATGTCGAGCCGGCCCAGGTGCTGCGTTTGGCCGAGCGCCATTACGGTGCGATTGCCGCCGGGCCTGTGCCGGTGCGCAAACCGCGTGAGGAGCCACCGCAAAACGGCGTGCGGCGTATCGAGGTGAAGGCGCCGGCCGATCAGGCGTTCAAGACCTTGATGTTCAAGGTGCCCAAGCTGACCTCGCTGGAGCCTTCGCCGGAGAACGACGACGCCCTGGCGCTGTCGGTGTTGGCGTCTGTGCTCGATGGCTATTCGGGCGCGCGGCTCGATCGCGCCCTGACCCAGGGCTCCAACCGCGTGGCCGATTCGGTGAGCGCCAACAATGGTCTGTGGGGTCGCGGCCCGCAGATGTTCACGCTCTCGGGCATCCCGGCGCCGGGCAAGACCGTGCAGCAGTTGGAGTCGGCGCTGCGTGCCGAGGTGGCTCGCGTCGCGCGCGAGGGCGTGCAGGAGGCCGAACTGCAACGCGTCAAGACCCAGTGGATCGCCAGTGAGGTCTATAAGCTCGACTCGGTGTTCAGCCAGGCCCGTGAGCTGGGTGCCTTCTGGGCGGTCGGTTTCGAGCCCGACGCGAGCGAGCGTCTGTTTCGCCGCTTGCGCGAAGTGACGGCGGCCCAGGTGCAGTCGGTCGCAGCGCGGTATTTCAGCGACGACCAGCTGACCGCGGGTGTGCTGCATCCCTTGCCGGTGGATCCGCAGCGCAAGCCTCCCACGCCGCCCGCTGGCGCGCGCCATTGAGCCGAACCCGAATGCGAGCCTTTGCCATGTCCTTGTTCCGCAACCCCAAGCCCCGGATGTCGCCCGCCTGGTGGGTCGCCATCGCGCTCGGTGTCTTCTCGCCCCTGGCCCTCGCCACCTTGCCGATCCAGCACTGGGTGCAGCCCAGTGGCGCGCGGATTTATTTTGTCGAGAGTTCGGCTATTCCCATCGTCGATGTCCAGATTGATTTCGATGCCGGGACCCGACGGGATCCCGCGGGCAAGCCGACGCTGGCGAACCTCACTGCGGACATGATGGAGACGGGCATCGTCGCCCGTGACCCGCGGCGCGGCACGCCTGGCACCGTCGCGCGGTACGACGCTGCGATGGACGAAAACCAGCTCGGTGAAGCCTGGGCCGATCTGGGGGCGCAGTTCAGTGGGGGCGCGGGCAATGACCGCATGAGTTTTTCCTTGCGCACCTTGGCCGATCCCGAGTTGCTGACGCGGGCGGTGGCCCTGGCCTCCCGCCAGATCGGCGAGCCCTCGTTCTCGTCGACGATCTGGGCGCGTGACCGTGCGCGTCTGGTCGCTTCGCTGCGCGAGTCGTACACGCGTCCGGCCACTGCAGCTTGGCGCGCGTGGGCGCCTGCGGTCTATGGCGACCATCCGTATGGTTCGGAGGCCACCGAGGCCACGCTGGCCACGGTCACGGTGGACGATATGCGCGCCTTTCACGCTCGCCATGTGCAGGCTTGTCGCGCCAAGGTGACGCTGGTGGGTGCCATCAGTCGCGCCCAGGCCGACCAGATTGCGAGCGCATTGCTCGCTCGCCTGCCTGCGAGCGTCGGCGGGCGTTGCGAGGCCTTGCCCCCGGTGCCGGAGATCGCGCCGCTGACCGCGCCGGTGACCCGCGAGGTTCCTTTCAACTCGGCGCAGGCCCATGTCCTGATCGGGCAACCGGGCTACAAGCGCAACGACCCGGACTTTTTCCCGCTGCTGGTGGGCAATTACATCCTCGGCGGCGGCGGCTTCGTGTCTCGCCTGTCGACCGAGGTGCGGGAAAATCGTGGGCTGTCTTACAGCGTCTACAGCTACTTCGCGCCGGGGCTGCATGCCGGGGCGTTTACCTTGGGTTTGCAGACGCGCCCCGACCAGGCACAGCAGGCGGTGCAGGTGTCGCGCGAGGTGGTGTCGCGCTTTGTCGCCGAAGGGCCTACCGAGGCTGAACTTCAGGCAGCGCGCGACAACCTGATCGGCGGATTTGCGCTGCGTATCGACACCAACCGCAAGCTTCTGGACAACGTGTCGACGATCGCCTGGAACGATCTACCGCTCAATTACCTGGATACCTGGCGTCAGCAGGTGCAAGCGGTCACAGTGGCCGAGATCCGGGCCGCGTTCGCGCGCAAGTTGCAGCCGCAGCGGATGGTGACGGTGATTGTGGGCGGGGCTGCTGCTGTCGCCCCCTCTTCTCCGCCTGCGCCTGGGCGTTGACGCTGCTCGGCGTTTTCGTTCTTTTCGTTGAAGTTGCACCGCACGGTGCGCGCGGGGCGGGCCCGGGGGCTTCAAGTGCGGGGGCCCTTCGGGCTCCCTTGCGGTGCTCGGTCGCTGGGGGCACGCGCGACAACTCGCCCTTCGGGCTCAGACACGTCGCGCTTTCCACCCCCATCGCCCTGCGCTCCTCAGCCCCGCACAGGCGCCCCCGAACCCACCCCACGCACCCCGCGCTCCCTGGTTCTCGAACGTTTCACGCACGCATTGCGTCGGTGTGCCCAGGATCACTGCTCACGCAAGTCTGGT
>JBIKUT010000346.1:0-2876 GCA_044347465.1 Ramlibacter sp. | reverse complement strand
ACAATGCCGCCTGGGAAAAGAACGCCGCCACGCTGCGTCAGCTTCATTCCCTGCGCGATCGCATCAAAGCCCTCGAAAAGAACAAGCCATGATGGACATCCACCAGATCCTCAAGCAACTGCCGCACCGTTATCCCTTCCTGCTCGTGGACCGGGTGCTGTCCATCGAGACCGGCAAGCGCATCGTGGCCCTGAAGAACGTGACGATGAACGAGCCGTTTTTCACCGGTCACTTTCCGCACCGCCCGGTGATGCCGGGGGTCTTGATCCTGGAGGCCATGGCGCAGGCTGCGGCGCTGCTTTCGTTCGACACCCAGGGCGTCACCCCCGATGACAAAACGGTCTACTACTTTGCCGGCATCGACGGCGCGCGCTTCAAGCGCCCCGTGGAGCCCGGCGACCAGTTGACGCTGGATGTGACCCTGGAGCGGTCCAAGGCTGGCATCTTCAAATTCAAGGGTGTGACCCGCGTGGGCGATGACGTGGCCTGCGAGGCCGAACTCATGTGCACCATGCGCCGTATCGAGTGATCGGGCCGTGAGCGACCTGATTCATTCCACGGCCGTCATCGCGCCAGGTGCGCAGATCGATCCTTCGGTCTCGATCGGGCCTTACACGGTCATTGGCCCGCATGTGCGCATCGGGGCGGGCACTAATATTGGTCCGCACTGCGTCATCGAAGGCCACACCACGATCGGTCGCGACAACCGCATCTTTCAGTTCGCCTCCTTGGGCGCCGTGCCGCAAGACAAGAAATACGCAGGCGAGCCCTGCGAGCTGGTGATCGGCGATCGCAACACCATCCGCGAATTCACCACCTTCAACATTGGCTCGCCCGGCGGCGGCGGCGTGACCCGTATCGGCGATGACAACTGGCTCATGGCCTATGTGCACATCGCCCACGATTGCATCGTCGGCAACCACACCATCTTTGCCAACAACGCGCAGTTGGCCGGTCATGTGGAAGTAGGCGACTGGGTGATCCTGGGTGGCTTCACCGTCGTTCATCAGTTCGTGCGCATCGGCGCCCATGGCATGACGGCCATGTGCTCGCTGCTCTTTGCCGACCAGCCGCCTTTCGTCATGAGCCAGGGCCAGCCGGCCAAGGCGCGCTCCATGAATTTCGAGGGCCTGCGCCGGCGCGGCTTTTCGCCTGAGCGTGTTGGCGCTGTCAAGGCTATGCACAAGGCCCTGTACCGCGACGACCTGACTCTCGAGCAAGCCCAGACCCGCGTGGCCAGCCTCGCCGACCTCACCCCCGAAGCCCGCCCGGACGTGGACATGATGCTGTCTTTCCTCGGCGGCGTATCGCCCCAGCGCGGCATCGTGCGATGACGGGCTTGCAGGTCGGCATGGTCGCCGGCGAGGTGTCTGGCGACCTCCTGGCCGGCCTGATGCTCACAGGCCTTAAGCGCCGCTGGCCCGACTTGCAGGCCTATGGCATCGGCGGGCCGCAGATGGCAGCCCAGGGCTTTGAGGCGCTGTGGCCGCATGACAAGCTGGCGGTGCGCGGTTACGTCGAGGTGCTGCGTCACTACCGCGAGATCGTGGGTATCCGCCGTCAGTTGCGTGATCGCTTGCTGGCCGATCGTCCGCCCCTGTTCGTGGGTGTCGACGCGCCCGACTTCAACCTTGATCTCGAGGCCGACCTGAAGGCGCGTGGCATGCGTACCGTGCACTTCGTGTGCCCCTCGATCTGGGCCTGGCGCGCCGGGCGTATCGATCAAATCCGCCGCAGCGTCGACCATGTCTTGTGCCTGTTCCCCTTCGAGCCGGCCTTGCTGGCGCGGCACGGTATCGCGGCCACCTATGTGGGCCATCCCCTGGCTGATGTGATTTCCGCGCAGGCCGATCGCGCGGCGGCCCGGCGCGCCTTGGGGCTGGACGAGGGCGATGAGGTGCTGGCGGTGTTGCCTGGCAGTCGGGCCTCCGAGATTCGGTACCTGGCCGACGTGTTCTTCGCAGCGGCCCTGCGCGTGCAGCGGGCGCGACCCGGTTTGAAAATCATCGTGCCGGCTTTGCCGTCCCTGCGTGTCGCCATTGAATCCGCCGCTGCGCGCGCTGGACTGGGCATAGCAGGGGCAGGCGGGGCAGGGGGCCTGCAGATCCTGGCGGGCCAGTCGCACCAGGCCCTGGCTGCCTGCGACCTCACCCTGATCGCCAGCGGCACCGCCACCCTCGAGGCGGCCCTGTTCAAGCGGCCGATGGTGATCGCCTATCGCATGAACGCGATCAGCTGGCAGATCATGAAGCGCCAGGCGCTGCAGCCCTGGGTGGGCCTGCCCAATATCCTGCTGCAAGACATGGCGGTGCCCGAGCTGCTTCAGAGCGAGGCCACGCCCGAGCGCCTGGCGCGCGCCGTGCTCGACTGGCTCGAGGCCCCTGCGAAAATGGCGGCCGTCCAGCAACGATTCGCGCAGTTGCATACCGACCTGCGCCGCGACACCCCCACCCTGGCCACCGATGCCATCGCCCAAGTCCTCCAAGCCTGACCGCGCGCGCCGACGCCTCGCGGGTGTCCAGGCCAGCCTCGCCTGGGACCCGATGGGTCTGATCGCTGGCGTGGACGAGGCCGGGCGCGGCCCGTTGGCCGGCCCGGTGGTGGCCGCAGCGGTGATCCTGGACGACACCCAACCCATTGCCGGTCTGGCTGATTCCAAGGCCCTGACCGCGCTGCGGCGCGAACGCCTGTTCGACGAGATTCGCGCCAAGGCCCTGTGCTGCTCGATCGCGCAGGCCAGCGTCGAGGAGATCGACCGCCTGAACATCCTGCAAGCCACGATGCTGGCCATGCAGCGCGCGGTGGAGGGCCTGCGCCTGAAGCCCGTGAAGGTGCTGATCGATGGCAACCGTCTGCCCACACTGGACATCCTGGCC
>JBIKUT010000345.1:0-2880 GCA_044347465.1 Ramlibacter sp. | reverse complement strand
GCCAAGTGCGCGCCCTGGGCCAAAGCGGCGACGTGCTGATGGCCCTGTCGGTCGACGGCCAGTGCGCCAACGTGTTGGCCGCAGTGGAAGCGGCCCACGAGCGCGAAATGTCGGTGGTGGCGCTGACTGGGCACGGGGGTGGGCGCTTGGCCCAGGCCCTACGCGAAACCGACGTGAACATCTGCGTGCCGCATGACCGTGCGCCACGCATCCACGAAGTGCATCTCCTCGTCCTGCATTGCCTGTGTGACGGGGTCGACGCTCAATTGCTCGGAGACCAGGAACAGGAGACCACGACATGACCCTCTTACAACGCCTTGCCCTCCCCACGCTCGCAGCCGCCCTGCTGGCCACCACCTTGTCTGGCTGCGCGCCGCTGCTGATTGGCGGGGCTGCAGTCGGCACGCTGGTGGCGGTGGATCGCCGCACAACCGGCTCGCAGCTGGAGGATGAAACCATCGAGCTGCGCGCCAAGAGCCGTCTGGGTGAAATCCTGGGGAGTCGCGCGCATATCAACGTCACCAGCTACAACCGACAGGTGCTCCTGACGGGCGAAGTGCCCGATGCCGCGACCAAGCAATTGGCCGAACAAACCGTGGCCAAGGTGGACAACGTGCGCAGCGTCGTCAACGAGCTGGGCGTCATGAGCGCCAGCACCCTGACCCAGCGTGGCACCGATGTCTACATCACCGGCAAGATCAGGGCCAGCCTGGTCGATGCCAAGGACCTGACCGCTACCGCCTTCAAGGTGGTGACCGAGCGCGGGGCTGTCTTCCTCATGGGCCGTGTGACGCAGCGCGAATCCGAGCGGGCCACCGCCGTGGTGCGCCAGATCAGTGGCGTCAACCGCGTGGTGCGTGTGTTCGAGATCATCAGCGAAGAAGAACTCGCCCGCATCGCGCCCAAGGCCGCTGCGGCCGGTGCGCTCGCAACGCCCGCGGCGTCGGCACCGGCGCTGACGCCGCTGCAGCCCGCGAGCGCTGCGAAGTAAACGTCAGCGCAGGCGCCGAACCAGGCTGGACGTGTCCCAGCGCTGGCCGCCCATGCCCTGCACGTCGGCGTAGAACTGATCGACCAGCGCGGTGACGGGCAGGCGCGCACCATTGCGCTTGGCCTCGTCCAGCACCAGGCCCAGGTCCTTGCGCATCCAGTCGACGGCGAAACCGAAATCGAACTTGTCGTCGATCATGGTCTTGCCGCGGTTGTCCATCTGCCAGCTCTGGGCAGCGCCCTTGCCAATCACCTCCAGCACCTGGTGCATGTCCAGGCCGGCCTTCTGGCCGAAGGCGATGGCCTCGGACAAGCCCTGCACCAGACCGGCGATGCAAATCTGGTTGACCATCTTGGCCAGTTGACCGGCGCCGCTGGCGCCCAGAAGGGTGAAGGCGCGCGAGAAGGCCATGGCCACGGGGCGCACGGACTCAAAGGCCGCAGCATCACCGCCACACATCACCGTGAGCATGCCGTTTTGCGCGCCGGCCTGACCGCCGGATACTGGCGCGTCGATAAAGACCGGGCCCTTGGCGCGGGCCTGGACATCGAGCTCGCGCGCAACGTTGGCCGAGGCCGTGGTGTGATCGACAAAGACTGCACCGGGCTTCATGCCGGCGAAAGCGCCGTCGGGGCCCAGGACGACAGAACGCAGATCATCATCGTTACCGACGCAGCAAAAAACGATGTCGCAGCCCGCGGCCGCTTCACGCGGCGTGGGCGCCATGCGGCCCTTGAACTCGGCCACCCAGGCCTGCGCCTTGGGGGCGCTGCGGTTGTAGACAGTGACGTCGTGGCCCGCCAGAGCCAAGTGACCGGCCATGGGCAGGCCCATGACGCCCAGGCCCAGAAAAGCGACTTTGCGCGGGGGGACGGATTCGTAAGTTTTGGGGTTGGTGGTGCTCATGCCCGAACCATAAACGAAGGCGACCCGAGCTGTCCGTGGGGATCAATCTCGGGCAGCACTTTGGTCGGGTACCCGACGCCCCCCAAGGCCTCAGCCCGCGAAGTTCTCCGGGTGGCGCGCCTTGGAGCGCGCCTCGGCCGGCGTGATCAGGCGCCGGCGCACCAGATCGGCCAGGGCCTGGTCCAGGGTCTGCATGCCCGTGGCAGCGCCTGTCTGCATGGCGGAATACATCTGGGCCACCTTGTTCTCGCGAATCAGGTTGCGAATGGCGGAAGTCGCGAGCATGACCTCGTGCGCCGCGATGCGGCCGGCGCCATCGGCCTGGCGGCACAGGGTCTGGGCGATCACCGCCTGCAGCGATTCCGCGAGCATGGCGCGCACCATCTCTTTTTCCTCGGCCGGGAAGACATCGATGATGCGGTCGATGGTCTTGGCGGCGCTGGCGGTGTGCAGGGTGGCAAAGACCAGGTGGCCCGTCTCGGCGGCAGTCATGGCCAAGCGGATGGTTTCCAGATCACGCAGCTCGCCAACCAGGATGGCGTCTGGGTCTTCGCGCAGGGCGGCGCGCAAGGCGGCGGAGAACGAATGCGTCATGGGCCCGACCTCGCGCTGGTTAACCAGGCATTTGCGCGATTCGTGGACGAATTCGATCGGGTCTTCGACAGTGAGGATATGGCCGGCCTCGGTGTCATTGAGGTGATGCACCATGGCAGCCAGCGTGGTGGACTTGCCCGAGCCGGTCGGGCCTGTCACGAGCACCAGCCCGCGCGGACGCAAGGCGAGTTCGGCGAAGATCGCCGGCGCACCCAGCTCCTGCAACGTGAGCACCCGCGAGGGAATGGCGCGCAGCACGGCGGCGGCGCCGCGGCTTTGGTGAAAGGCATTGACCCGAAACCGCGACAGGCCCGCCAGCTCGATGGAAAAATCGGACTCCAGCGTCTCCTGATGCTGGCGGCGCTGGGTCTCGGTCATGATGTCGGCCA
>JBIKUT010000036.1:0-11161 GCA_044347465.1 Ramlibacter sp. | reverse complement strand
CACCACCAGATCGGAGGTGCCGCCCAGGCCGACGCCGACGATGGTGGGCGGGCAGGTCTTGCCCCCGGCCGCCAGCACGCAGTCGATGACGAAGGTCTTGATCGCATCGATGCCCTCGGCCGGAATCGCCATGCGCAGAAAGGACCCGTTCTCGCTGCCGCTGCCCTTGGGGATCATCTCGATACTGAGCGTGTCGGGCGTGGTATCAAAGTCAATGTGGATCACCGGCACGCGGATGCCGCAGGAGGTGTGCTCGTTCTGGCGGGTCAGGGGGTGCACCACCGAGCTGCGCAGCGGATGCTCGCGCGTGGCCCGCGCGCACCCGCGCGCGATGGCCTGCTGCAGTTCGTAGCCGTCCACCTGCACGCCGCGCCCGATGGTGATGTTGTAGATCGGGATGCCGGTGTCCTGGCACAGCAGGTTGTCGGTGTCTTCGGCTACGGCGATGTTGCGCACCATGGTGTTCAGCACCGATTTCGCGGTCGCGCCCGATTCATGCTGCGCCAGTTGGGCCATGCCCTCCTTGATGTCGGGAGGCAGCACCTTGAGCGCCCGGATGTAGAGCGTCTTGGCGGCCTCTTCGACGGCACTCAGATCGATAGGGAGGGTCACGTCGGATTCGCTTCTTAGTTGGCTTGCAGCTTGCGTGCGGCCACCACCTTGGCCCAGCGCTCAAGCTCTTGGTCCAACTGGCGGGCGAAATCGGCGGAGCTGTTGACGGCCGGCGACATACCCTGCACGTACAGGCGGGCCTTGACCTCGGTTTCCGCCATCACGGTGGCCACATCGCGCTGCACTTTCTGGAGCACGGCAGGCGGCGTGCCGGCCGGTGCGAACAGGCCGAACCAGCCGACGTTCTCGAAGCCGGGCAGGCCGGCTTCGCTCGCGGTGGGCACATCGGGCATCTGCGGCATGCGGGCCTTGCTGGTGACGGCCAGCGCCCGCAGGCGGTTGGGGCCCACCAGGGCCGACGCTGCGGCGAAGTTGCCCACCATCATCTGGACCTGACCGGCGGCCAGGTCGGTGTAGCCCAGGGCCTCACCGCGATAGGGCACATGCTGCAGGTCGACACCGGCCGCATCGGCGAAGTTCTCGGCGGCCAGATGCACCTGGCTGCCCACGCCGGCCGAGGCGAAGTTGACCGATCCGGGTTTGGCCTTGGCAGCAGCGATCAGGTCCTTCAGATTTTTGTAGGGCGCTGCGTCCCGGACCACCACCAGCATCGGGCCTTGGGCCACGTTGGTGATCGGCGCCAGGTCCTTCTTGGTGTCGAAGGGCATCTTTTTGTAAAGCGCCGGGTTGATGGTCACCGAGCCCGAGGCCATGAGCAGGGTGTAGCCATCGCCCTGGGCCTTGGCCACCACGTCGGCGCCCACGTTGCCGCCGGCGCCGGCCCGGTTCTCGATCACCACGGGCTGGTTCCACAGCGTGGAGAGTTTTTGGCCCACCATGCGGGCCACCACGTCGGTCGAGCCGCCTGGCGCAAACGGCACGACCAGGCGCACCGGTTTGTTGGGCCAAGCGTCCTGGGCCAGGCTGGGTCCGGCCAGTCCCAGCAGGGCGGCGGTGATCACGAGGGAGCGGCGGTTCAGGCGTGTCATGGTTTAGATCCTTCAGTTAAGGGAAGACCGCTGATTCTCAGCCCACGAGCGCCAGCGCAAAAGCCAGCCCAGTGGCCGTGGCCAGGCCCAGGCCGCCGGCGATCCAGTTTTTGCGCAGGCCCGAGGCGGGCCCGTACTCAATCAGCAGCAAGCGCACGCCGCCGGTCAGGTGCAGGGCCAGCAGCGTCACCAGCCCCCATTCCGCCACCTTGACCAGCGGGTGGTCGGTGAATTTCAACACGCCGTCGAGTGCCGATGCGCCGCGCAGCGCCTGGCCGAGAAGTAGAAAGTGCAGCGGCAGAAAAATCCCGAGCAGCAAGCCCGAGACGCGGTGCAGCCAGAACGCCCACCAGGAGGCGTGGGCATGGGTACGATGGTCATTGCGTCGCATCGTTCAAGCTCCCGCGGTGTAGACCGCCCAGACCGCGCGCAGGCCCAGCACCAGCATCACCCCCGCGACGCCGCGCGCCAGCCAAAGCGCTGCGCGCTCACCGAGCCGCCCCCATTCGCGGGCGATCGTGGCCAGGCCGATGGGGACATGCACCGCGCAGGCCAGCACGAACACCGTGTAGAAGCCCGCAAAGGCCAGGCTCCCCTGTGTGCGCCCGAGAATTTCGGCGGCGGTCAGGCCTCCGCGCACCGCCAGGATCATGGTGATCAGGTGCACCAGCACGCACAGTGCCAGCACCATGGCGCTGATACGTTGCCAATACCAGCGGCGCGCCTGCGCCAGCACCTGGGGATCGAGGGTCACAGCGTCCCTTTCACCGCGGCGCGTGCCACCGTTCGCTTCAGGCCTGCGATGCCCAGTGTCGGCGCCAGGCCCTTGGGGCAGCGCTCGGTACACGAGCCCTGGGTGTGGCAGCTGTGGCAGCCCGCATCACCGGCCACCGCGCGCAGGCGCTCGGTGCGCTCGGTGTCGCGCACGTCATTGACCAGCGTCCAGGCCCGGTTCAGGGCCGCGGGCCCCAGAAACTCGGGGCGCCACTGCACGACGTCGCAGGACGAGTAGCACACCGCGCAGCCAATGCACTCGATGCCGGCGTTGGCCGCCTGGCGCTCGGGGCTGTCGGGACGCACACGGGCGAAGGGGTCGTGGCGCGTCTGATCGCCTTGAAAGCGGCCACGTGCCTGCGCCCATTTGTCAAAGAAGGGGCTCATGTCGGTGGCCAGGTCCTTGACCACTGGCAGGTTGGACAGCGGGGCGATCTCCAGCACGCCGTCGTCGCCCAGCACCTTGGCCACATGGGTGCGGCAGGTCCATCGCGCCTGGCCATTGACCGTCATGGCGCAGGAGCCGCACATGCCCACACGGCAAGCGAAACGGTAGGACAGGGTGGCATCGAGCACGCGCTGCACGTGCGTCACCACATCCAGCACCGTCTGGTTCTCCTGGCGCGGCACGTCGTAGTCGACGAAGCGGCCGTTGTCCTCGGCGCCCGTGCCGCGCCAGATCTTGACCTTCAGGGTGGTGTCGCTCATGTCGCCGCCTACATCGATTGCACGAGCAGCGCGCGATAGTCTTCGCGGGTCGCTTCGCGCGGATTGAGCTTGTGGCAATGGTCGACCATCGCGCCGTCGATGATGCGGTCGAAGTCGCCCGCCGTCACGCCTAGCGCTGCCAGGCCGGAGGGCAGCTTCAGGCGCGCGTTCAGGGCCTGCACCGCTTGCGCCAAATCGTTGCCGTCGTCATCGCAGGTGCCCAGGCCCATGGCGTGCGCCATGCGTTGCAGGCGGCGCTCGCGGCGCACCGAATCGGCTTGGGCGTTAAAGCGAATCACCGCCGGCAGGAACAGGGCATTGAGCGTGCCGTGGTGCAGTCGGGGGTTCACACCGCCCAGGCTGTGACTGAGGGAGTGCACGCAGCCCAGGCCCTTTTGAAAGGCCAGCGCGCCTTGCATGCTGGCGCTCATCATGTTCCAGCGCGCTTCGCGGTCTTGTCCGTTCTGGGTGGCGCGCTCGATGTGCGCCCAGCCTCGCATCAGGCCGTCCAGGGCGATGCCGTCGGCCGGTGGGTTGACCGCGTGGGCCATGAAGGCCTCCATGCAGTGGGTGATCGCGTCCATGCCGGTGGCGGCGGTCAGGGCGGGCGGCAAGCCCAGGGTGAGGTCCGGGTCGAGCACCGCCGAACGCGGCATCAAGTGCCAGGAATGAAAGCCCAGCTTGCGTCCGTCGTCCACGATCACGATGGCGCCGCGCGCCACCTCGCTGCCGGTGCCGGCGGTGGTCGGCACGGCGATCAGCGGCAACACCGCCTCGGTGATGCGCGGGCTGCCGCCCTCGATCGTGGCGTAGTGCTTGAGGGGGCCCGCATGGCGCGCCAGGATGGCCACGCCCTTGGCCAGGTCCATGCTGGAGCCACCGCCGACCGCGATCAGGCCATCGCAACGCTCTTTTTCCAGCACGGCGAGGGCCGCACGCACACCGGCCTCAGTGGGGTTGCTTTGCGTGCCATCGAAGACCGCATACGGCAGGTCCCCGAGCGCAGCCTCGGCCTTCGCCAGCAGGCCGGCGGCGCGCACGCCCGCGTCGGTGACGATCAAGGGGCGGGTGATGCCGATGCGGCTGCACTCGGCCGTCAGCAGGCTGATGGCGCCGTGATCGAGGTGGATGTCGGTGAGGTAGCGAATGAAGGCCATGGGCGGAACCGGGCAGAAAGAGGGCGTGCGGATGCGTGCCTGAGTTGCGCAGGATAAACTCCGTTCAGACAAAGTAAAAGCGAGTCTTTTTCTTACTGAGCCCGAATATTTCTTTCTCTTAACCAGGGGAAACCCGCGCATGCCGTCCATTCGCACCTTGCAAACCTTTCTGGCCACAGCCCGATTGGGCAGCTTCGCGGCGGCCGGCCAGGAAGTGGGGCTGACGGCGGCGGCCGTGGGGTTGCAGGTGCGCGCGCTGGAGGAAGAACTCGGTGTGGCGCTGTTTGATCGCAGTGCGCGCGCGGTGGTCCTGAACACCGAAGGGCGCCAACGGGTGCTGGCCGTCAAGGAGCTGGTCGAGCGCTGGCAGCAGCTGCAGGTGCAGCCCGCGCCAGGCGAGCTCGGGGGCACCGTGGTGATGGGCGCCCTGGTGTCCGCCCTGATGGGGGCCTTTGCCGATGCCCTGTGGAAACTCAAACGTCAACACCCGACCCTGGAGGTGACGCTGCTGGCCGGCCAGTCGGCGGATTTCATGACGCGGGTGGAGCGCGGCGAGCTCGATGCGGCGGTGGTGACACAGTCGCCGACGCGCCTGGCCGCCTCGCTGGTGTGGACGCCGCTGTATCGCGAGCCCATGGTGCTGATCGTGCCCACCCGCCCGCACTTTGTGCTGCCGGCCTCGCCGCTGCAGATGCTGGCCCAGTGCCCCTTCATGCGCTTTGACCGCCGAACCTGGACGGGCCATCTGGTCAACGAGGTGTTGGCGCAATGCCGGGCGCAGGTGGTGGAGGGGCTGGAGCTCAATTCAGTCGAGGCGATCGTCGAACTGGTGCGCCAGGGCTTTGGCATTTCCATCGTGCCGCAACTGGCCAATCTGGCCTGGCGCCGCGACAAGGCCTTGCGCGTCGTGCCGCTGCCACGGGTGACCGTGGAGCGCCATGTGGGCCTCCTAGAGCGGCGGCAACACGGGCGCGAGACCTTCACCCAGGTGCTCAAGGACCACTTCGGGGCGCGCGGCGTGCGCGGGACGCGCTGAGGCCCCTCAGATCCGCATCGCCTTCTGCGGTGTTCGGCCCGGAAGTCGCGTGGAAGACAGCATGCCGCGCGCCAGCCACTGCATGCACGCAGCCACCAGCTCATTGCGCATGGCGCGCAGTTCTTCGACCTGCCACAGGTTGTTCACCTCGTCGGGGTCGGCTTGCAGGTCATACAACTCGCCGGCTACATCGTCCAGGTAGGTCACGATCTTCCAGCGCCGGTCGCGGCGCATCAGGATGAATTCGCTGCCGGTTTGAATGTGATCGCGCGCCAGTTCGGCGTAGACCGCATCGCGCGGTTGGTAGTCGCCGCGTCCGGTCACCGCCCCCCACAGGGTCTGGGCGTCAAAGTCGGCTGGCACCGGCAGGCCCGCGGCCTCCAGGATGGTGGGGGCGATGTCGAACATCTGCACCAGGTCGTCGCGTGTGCGGCGCTCGATCGGCAGGTTCTTCGACCAGAACACCAGTGGCACACGCACCACCGAGTCGTACATCGTCCACTTCTGAATATGACCGTGCTCGCCCAGCGCGTCGGCATGGTCGGAGGTGAAGATCACCAGCGCGTTGTCCAAGTAGCCGCGTGCGTCCAGGGCCGCCAGGATGCGACCGACCTGGTGGTCGATCATGCTCACGTTCGCAGCGTAGTGGCGCCGCAGCCGCAGCAGGTCGGCCTCGCTGATGTTGTGTCGCCACGCCACCGAGTCGAAATTGAATTCGACCATGTTGTCTCGCAGCTTTTGCTGCGCGTAGGGTTGCGCGCGCAGTTCGGCCTCGCCCACCTTCGGCACCGGGATGTCCACGTCCGCATAGGCGGCCAGAGCGTCCGCCGTCGGGTCATACGGAGGATGCGGCCCGGGAAACCCGATCTGCAGAAACAGCGGGTCTTGGTTCTTGCGATCGCCGATCCACCAGCAGGCGGTGTCGCCGATGAAGTTGTCCGGATGCATATCGTCATCCAGATCCCAAGTGAACGCGCCCAGCGCACGCTTGTAGCCCTCGGGGTCGGCCGCGTGGCGGTTGTAGCGTGAGGGCTTGACCAGCTTGCGCGCGCGCAGGGCCTTGTCCCATTCGTCGTAGATGGCGCGGTCACGCTCCTCGAGGAACAGGGGCCGGTCCTTGTTCTCCATGATCAGGCGCTGATGAAACCCCCCGGGCGCGTCGTAGGGGTTGATATGCATCTTGCCGATGTTCACGCAGTGGTAACCCTGGTCGGCCAGCGAGCCCACCCAGGTCGGTTGCCAGGGCTGGAAGTTGCTAAACACCTGGCAGCCATGCGGGTACTTGCCGGTAAAGAGACTGGCCCGCGCCCCCACGCACACAGGCGAGGTCACAAAGCACTCGGTGAACGCCGTCCCCTCGTGGACCAGGCGATTCAGGTGCGGCGTGTGCATCCACGGGGCACCCAGCGCGCCGATCGTGTCGGCACGCTGCTGGTCGGTCATGATCAGGATGATGTTCGGACGCGTCATGTGCTCAATCCAGTTTCAGTCCGGTGCTGGTGATCACGCGTCGCCATTTGTCCAATTCGGCAGCGTGAAAGGCCTGGAACCGCGCCGGGCCGTCCACCTTCACCTCGTCGCCCTGGGCCGCGATTTTTTCGCGTAGGGCGGGCGACTTGGCCGCGGCGACCGTGGCCTGGTGAATGCGCTCGACGATCGCAGGCGGTGTGCCTGCAGGCACGAACAAGCCAAACCAGGCCGAGGCCACCACGTCGATGCCCGACTCCTTGAGTGTGGGCACATCCGGGAAAGACGGCGAGCGTGTGGCGCCGGTCGTGGCCAGCACGCGCAAGCGGCCGGACTTCACGTGTGGCTGGATCACCGGGATATGGTTCTGGGTGAATTGCACCTGTTGTCCGATCAGCGCCGTCACGGCCTGCGCGCCGCCCGGGAATGGCACATGCTGCGGCTTGGCGGCCAGCGCCTGGTTCATCAACTCCACCGACAAGTGTGGGAAGGTGCCGGCGCCGTTGGAGGCGTAATTGAGCGCGGCGCTGCCGCTTTTCATGGTCTTCACGAAATCGCCCAGGGTGGCCGGGCCGGTGGCGGCGTTGACGCACAGGGCCAGCGGGCCTTCGGTGAATTGCGTGACGGCCACGAAGTCCTTGGTGGGGTCGTAGCGCAGCTGCTTGTAGACAAAAGGCGCGAAGGCATGCGTCGCGGCACCACCCAGCAAGATGGTGTAGCCGTCGGCGGGCGCACGGGCGACTTCGGCGGCGCCGATGGTGCCGCCTGCGCCGACCTTGTTCTCGACGATCACACTCGCACCCAGGTGGCGGCTCATTTCTTCGGCCAGAAGCCGTCCGCTGATGTCCACCACGCCCCCGGGCGGGAAGGGTACGACCAGGCGCACCACGCGGTTGGGATAATCCTGGGCCAGTGCGCCTAAGGGCCAGCACAAACACAATACGGTCAGGTAAATCCAACGGGTAAGCAGACGCATGGGGACCTCTTTCAGGTGGAGTCAGGGCCGACGAGCGGCCGATGGTTTTATCATTCTAGAGTTAATCAGATTCGTCAAGCTGGGGTGAATATGTACGGCTACTTCAAGCACAGCGCGAGTCCCTTGTATGCCCAGATCGCCGACGCCCTGCGTGAGCGCATCGTCAAGGGCGCCTGGGCGATCGGCTCGCAGATTCCGACCCTGCCCGAGCTGGCCCAGGAGTTCGGTGTCGGCTTGATCACCGTGCGTCAGGCGGTGCAGGTGCTCAAAAACGAAAAGCTGGTCGTGCCGGAGCAGGGCCGAGGCACCTTTGTTCGCAACAAGCCGCAGACGCATCCAAAGATGCAGGTCGAAACGTCCTTGCAGGGCCTGGCCGATCTGTACCGCGATCTGGCGCCGCGCATGCGATCGCTGGACGAAGGAAAGGCCACGCCGCGCCTAGAGGCCGAAGACGGCCAGCCCGCGCCGTCCTACCGCTACCTGCGCCGCGTGCACGCCAGCGACCGGCAGGTCACCTCGGTCATCACCGCGTATCTGGACGAGCGTGTCTTCAAGCTGGCCCCGAAGCGGTTTCGCAAGGAGTTGATCATTCCAGTGTTGATGGATCTGAAGGCCGTGAAGATCGGATCGGCCCGCCAGATTCTCACGATCGGCACGGCGGGCATGGAAGCGGCCACGCTGCTCAATGTCGCGGCGTCAGCGCCGGTGGCCCAAGTGCGGCGGGTGTTTTGCGACCCCGCGGGGACGGTGATTTACCTGGGCGAGTTGACGTACCGCGGCGATTTCATACGCGTGGACATGGATTTGCTGGGGTAGGGGTCGGCGCGTCGTGACGCGAGCTATCGCTTGGCGGCCGCAAACGCGGCGGCGGCAATTCGGACCATGCTCGGGTGCAGGGTGCCCAGTCGAGGGATCTGTCCGTGCGGCGCGTGAGGCGGAACCGAAAAGTAGACGTCATTAAACGGGAGTTCAAGCACGTTTCGCAGATCGAATTTGGTGTCGAAGCTCAGTCCAGCGCTGGTGTAAGCGGCAGGATGCTCGCCTCGGGTGATTCGGAATTCGCCGCTGTACAGACGATTCGTTTTTTGGCTGGTTCCGTACGCCACGCTTACGAAGATTCTTCCTTCTTCGTCTTCTTGGGTCGAGACGATCAGACCGGGGCGCGGCTTGGGTCGGGGGTGGACATGGTCGGGGAAGTGGCACCAGGCGATTTCACCGGCCGTGGGCTCCGGCCACCACCGCATCAAGCGCCTTCCGATGTGAAGAGACTGCTGCGCACGGTGCCGCCCTTGGCTTTGGGGGCTGATTTTTTGATCTGCTGGCGCTGGGCTGGCGTCAGAGGCCCATCGTCGGGCTCGTAGTGCGGCAAAAATTTGCTCGCGAGTTCATGCAGCGCGAAGTGAATGACCTGCGTCTCGTCGACGCCCAGCACCGCGGCCAGGCGCTTGGTGGTGGCTCGGGTGACGCCCGTGGTGCTGTCCTGTGAGCGGTACCGGAAGGCGATTTGGCTGGTGGTCACGGTGATCCTCGCTGCGTCGATCTTGAGATATCTTAAAGATATCCATTCTTGTGACGGGTGTCAACGCATTTGCCTGACCCTAGACCGCCCCGAGCAACCCCTCCCACCCCGCCCGCAGCCCCGGCGTACTCGCCGCTAGCGCGCTCGACGCGTACCAGGGCTGGCCGTCGAGCGCCCACAGCTGTCCGCCCGCTTCCTCAATCAGTAAGAGGCCCGCCGCCGCGTCCCAGGCCCCCATGCCGCGCTCCCAAAACACATCGATCCGCCCCGCGGCCAGATACGCCAGCTCCAAGGCCATGCTGCCGGCGCGGCGCACACCGGAGACGTTCTTCATCACCATCGACAACTCCCGCAGGTAATCGTCCATGAACGGTGCGCGAGGCTTGGGGAACACCGTGGCCGCCACCGCCTGACTCAGTTGTGCGGTCGGCGCCACCGCCAGCGGTCGGCCATTGCAGGTCGCGCCCAGCCCACGTGCCGCGGTGAAGGCTTCTTCACGCACGGGATCGACGATGCACGCCACCACAGGCTGCCCGCCCACGAGCAAGGCGATCGAGACCGCGTACTGCGGATAGCCCCGCAGAAAATTCATGCTGCCGTCGATCGGGTCGACCACCCACACCGGTTGCTCTTGGAGTTGCTCCATGCTCGGTGTGCCGCTGTGGCTTTCCTCGCCCCAGAACCCGTGCTGCGGATAGCGGGCGGCGATGCGCTCACGCAGCAGGGCCTCGATCTCTCGGTCCAGCGCACTGCACCAGTCGCCCTGTGCCTTCTCCTCGATCTGCAAGGTCTGCGCAGCGGCCTGCCGCAGCCGCTCGGCGGCCAGCAGGCCCAGCTCCAGTGCCAGAGCGCGGACGTCTGTGAGGAAAGCAGTCGTGGTCATTCGTTGCGGGTCAGGTCCGAGACATAGTCGTGGCGCTGCGACGCGATGACCGAGGTGCGCAACTCCACGGGCCGCTCGCCAAAGCTCAGAGCCAGGCGCTGCACCTCGAGCAGCGGCGCGCTACTGGCCACGCCCAGGTGGCGGATGGCGTCGCGCGTGGCCAATATGGCGCGGGTGCGCTCCTGCGCGTGCAGCACGGTGATGCCGAAGTCGGTCTGGTACAGGTTGTAGATGGTGCTTTCGCGCTCCAGGAAGCGCTTTTCGGTCATGCCCTTAAACAGGCTGGCGGAGATCACGATGCGGTCCAGAACCACGGGCCGACCCGACAGGCTCAGGCGGTTGTGGATCACAAACACCGGGTCGCCCTCGCGCAGGCGCAGCGCCGCGGCACTGGACTCGTCGGCGCGCTGGCGCTCAAACGACAGGCATTGCACCTGCGGGAATTCGGGTTCGGCGCGCAGCCCCAGGTGCGAGCCGTCTTCGCGCGCCTGCACCCGAAAGAACTGGAACAGGTAGCGATCACGCGAGTGCAGTAAGACAAAGGTGCCCTTGCCCTGGCGCCGCACCAGCACATGCTCGTGCACCAGCTCGTCGACCGCGCGCCGCAGGGTGCCGATGCTCACTTGCAGCTGGTCGGCCAAGGTGCGCTCATTGGGCAGCGCCTGCGCGGGCTTCCACTCGCGGGCCTCGATCCGCCGCAGCAGCTCGCGCTTGACCTGCAGGTACAGCACGCCCGGGCCCGGGTTCAGGGGCTCGCGGCGCGCAGGCGGGGTGGTAGGCATGGCCGCAGTCTAATCCTTGGGGTGCGCCACTCAAACAAGTCATCTAGATGACCTGTTTGACAGTCAGGCCGGGCCCGAAGGACAGTCACGCATCCAAAACGCACTTACCTGGAGAAGCGATGATTCATTTTGTTTTGCACGACGCCAAGGACACGGTGGCGGTGGTCGTGGTCGAAGGCGTCAAGAACGGCGACAAGCTCACCGGCTGGATCATGGACGAAGACCGCATGATCAACCTCGCCGCCAAGGCCGACATCC
>JBIKUT010000035.1:0-11177 GCA_044347465.1 Ramlibacter sp. | reverse complement strand
TGGTGGAAATCAGCAAGACGGGCACCGCCGTTTCCTATCCGCCGACCGAGCGTGTGGTCGAGGCGCGTGAAATGGTGGGCGGCGCCGTGCAGAAGGTCTTCCTGGGCCAGGGTAATGCCAAGGACACCCTGTGCGCACTGGATGCCGACCTGGCCAAGCTGCAATAAGGCCCTGAGATGATGAAGGCACAGCGGGCTGCGTCCCTGCAAGGGCTCATGTGGCCCGCGGTGGCCTTCGTCGTTCTGATGGTGGTCTTTCCATTCGGCTATGCCTTCTGGCTGAGCCTGATGGATTACAAGATCGGGCAGCCCCACCAGTTCATCGGCCTGGGCAATTACAAGGCCTTGCTGGCCGATGAACAGTTTTGGAACGGGGCGCGTCTGAGCGCGATCCTGTATGTGACCGCGCTGGTGGTGCAACTTGTCCTGGGCGTGGCACTGGGCATGTTGTTGCACCGCGTGCAGTTCATGCGGGGCTTGGTGCGCACCCTGATGGTGTCGCCCTTCATGCTGCCCCCGGTGGTCATCGGGATGATGTCCATCGTGATCCTCGACCCTGGCATGGGGGTCGCCAATTACCTGCTGAAGTCGGCCCATTTGCCGACCAGCCTTTTTCTGGCCTCCACCGACTATGTGATCTTCACCGTGGTGCTGATTGACACCTGGCAGTGGACGCCTTTCGTGGCGCTGATCGTGCTGGGCGGTCTGCAGTCCTTGCCTACCAAGATCTATGAGGCTGCCGCCATCGATGGCGCGACGGGCTGGCGCGAGTTTTTCTACATCACCTTGCCGATGTTGGGCCCGACGATCCTGACCGCAGCGGTCCTTCGCAGTGTCGACTTGCTGCGCTTTTTTGACGTGATCTATATCACCACCCAGGGGGGGCCGGGCTATGCGTCGTCGACCCTAAATATCTACGCCTATCGCAAGGCCTTTGAGTTTTCCGACATCGGCTATGCGTCGGCCCTGATGATCACACTGAGCACCATCGTGCTGGGTGCCGTGCTGGTGTTCTCACAGCTGCGAAAGAAGGTGACCTGGTGAAGCGCACGCTGCTAAAAAACCTGATGGGCCTGCAGGTGGCCATCTTGTGCGTCGCGCTGTTCGCGCCCATCGCCTGGATGATCATGGCCAGCTTCAAGAACCGGGCCGACATCACCAAGTACCCGCCGCAGCTGCTGTTCACGCCGACGCTGGAGAACTACACCCAGTTGTTCACGCGCACCGATTTTCTGGAAAACACCCTCAATAGCTTTTATGTGGCGGGCGGATCCACCCTGCTGGGGCTGCTGCTGGCAGTGCCCGCCGCTTATGCCATTTCCTGGCATCGCCTGACCTGGCCGGCCACGCTCACGCTGTTTGCGCGCATGGCGCCGGGCACGCTGTTTTTGTTGCCGTGGTTCATCATGTTCTCGAACGTGGGCTTGTCTGGCACGCACGTGGCCTTGATCATCACGCACGCGGTGATCACCGTGCCCATTGCCCTGTGGACCCTGCTGCCGCACTTTGACGGGCTGCCGCGCGAGCTGACGGAGAGCGCGCAGATCGACGGCTGCGGCGCGCTGAAGATCCTGGTGCTGATTGCGCTGCCCGTCGTCATGCCAGGCCTGATCGTGGCGGTGATCCTGTCGTTCATCTTCTCTTGGAACTATTTCCTGTTTGCCTTGGCGCTCTCGGGCATTACCTCCAAGACGGCGATCGTGGCCTCGTTCAATTTCATCGGCGAAGGCGTCACCAACTGGGGGGCGCTCATGGCCGCCGCGACGGTGATCGCCATGCCGCCGATCATCTTGACGTTCTTGATCCAGAGAAAACTGGTCGCCGGTTTGTCCTTCGGTGCGGTCAAGGGGTAAGCAGATGAAGATCGCGAAATTCGAAGGCGAAGGGCGTATCTCGGTGATAGAGGCCGAGATGCCGGTGGTGGCCGCCGGTGAAGTCTTGCTGCGGGTGGTGGCCTGTTCCTTGTGCGGCAGCGACCTGCGGCCCTGGCGCAACGGGTGGCCAATGACGCCAGGCCACGAAATTCTGGGCATCGTGCAGCAAGCGGGGCATGCGCTGGACGGCCGTCGCTGCCTGGCGTATATCCCGGTGTGGTGCGGGCAGTGTCCTGAGTGCAAGGGGGGCCACCCGCATATCTGTCGCAACGCCAGCCAGCTGATTGGCTGGCAGCGCCCCGGCGGCTATGCCGAGTACCTTGCGGTGCCCGCGCAATGTCTGCTTGCGGTGCCAGATGACATTCCCGATCACCTCGCGCCCTTGCTACTGGACACCATCGGAACAGCCGGTCATGGCGTGCGCCTGGCACGCAAGATCGTGGACGCGGGACGGGTGCTGGTGCTGGGGGCGGGGCCGATCGGTCTGGGCGGCTTGCTGGTGCTGCAGCATTTCGGATTCGATCAGATCGAGGTGTTCGATCCGAACCCGTTTCGCCGTGGCATCGCGGCGTCGCTCGGTGCCGTGCCGCTGGAGGCGGTGGCGCCGGATGCGGCCTATGACCTGGTGCTCGAATGCAGCGGCAAGGATGCCGGTCGCCAGACCGCGCTGGAGGCTGTACGCGCCCATGGTGCCGTGGTCCAACTGGGCGAGTCCGATGCCTGGCAGGTGCGCGAGACCAAGGCGATACGCCGCAAGGATTTCTACTACATCCGGTCTTTCTATTTTCCGCTGAGCGAATACGCCGAGAACATCGAGATCCTGCGCCAGGCGATGCCGCGGTTCGAGCGACTCGTCGATGCGCAGGTGCCCCTGGACGGCCTCTCGACGCTGTTCGCGCAGTTCGCTGCGGGCGACCGTATCAAGCCTCAACTTCATATCCATGACTGATTCCCCCATGGCCGGTGTCTCCATCCGCAACGTCAAGAAAAACTACGGCGATGTCCTGGTCATACGGGATCTGAGCGTCGAGATCCAGGCGGGCGAATTCCTGGTGTTTGTGGGCCCCTCGGGCTGCGGAAAATCCACGCTCCTGCGCATGATCGCGGGCCTGGAGGGCTTTGAAGCGGGCGAGATCCGCATCAACGACAAGCCGGTCAACGACCTGCATCCGAGCAAGCGGGACATCGCGATGGTGTTTCAGGAATACGCCCTGTACCCGCACATGTCGGTGCGCAAGAACATGGGCTTTGGTCTGAAGATGCGCGGCTACTCGGTCCAGGAGGTGGACCGGCGCATCGCTGAAGCCGCCGCTGTCTTGCAAATCGAACCGCTCTTGGAGCGCAAGCCCCGCGAGCTCTCGGGCGGGCAGCGTCAGCGCGTGGCCATGGGGCGCGCCATCGTGCGCAACCCACAGGTGTTCCTGTTCGACGAGCCGCTGTCCAATCTCGATGCCAAGCTGCGCGTCGACATGCGCTCGGAGATCAAGGCGCTGCATCAGCGCCTGAAGACTACCTCGGTGTATGTGACCCACGACCAGGTCGAGGCCATGACCATGGCCGACCGTATCGTGGTGCTCAATAAAGGCGAGATCGAGCAGGTCGGCACACCCCTGGAGTTGTACGCCACGCCGGTGTCGCGCTTTGTCGCCAGCTTCCTGGGTTCGCCGCCGATGAATTTCTTGCCCGTCACGCTGCAGGCGGGCCGCATCGATCTGCAAAGCGGGCAGTCGATCGCGTATGCGGGCCCGGGTGCAGGTGCCGCCGATCTGGGTATTCGGCCGGAGAATCTGTCGCTTGTCGCCGACTCGGATTCGGCGCGGGTGCGTGGCGCGGTGTCGTTGATCGAGCCCCTGGGTGCCGACACCCTGATCACCGTCAAGACCGAGACCCACAGGATGGTCGTGCGCGTGATCGGCACCTCGCCCTTGCGATTGGGTGAGCATGTCGGCTTGACCTGGAACCCGCAGGATCACCACGTGTTCGAAGGCGCGAGCGGACGTCGCATCACATGAGTCGACTCGTTTGCCTGGGCATCGTGGTCAAGGACTTGGTGTTCCGCGTTCCGCATATTCCGTCTACGCCTCAGAAGCTGACCTCCACGTCTTTGCGGACGCAGTTCGGTGGCATGGCGGCGACTGCGGCCGCTGCAGCTGCGGCGCTGGGCGGTGAGGTCGAACTGTGGGCGCGAATCGGCGGCGACGAAACAGGCCAAGAGATCGAGCGTGCCCTGCGCCGTCGGGGCGTGGTGCCGCGCTTGCACGTCACGTCCGGATCGCAGTCTCCGGTGTCGGCCGTGATCGTGGACGATGCCGGCGAGCGCATGCTGGCCGTGCACACCGGGAATCTGGATCCGTCGATCGACTGGCTGCCGCTGGACCTCTTGTCCGGCGCAGGCGCGGTGCATGCTGATTACCGCTGGGTCGAAGGCTCGCGCGCCCTGTTTCAAGCGGCGCGCGCGCGCGGGATTCCGCGCGTGCTCGATGCCGACGCTGGCAACCCCGCTGCCTTGCGTGAGCTGGTGCCACTGGCCAACCACGCCATCTTTTCTGAACGCGGGCTCGCGGACTATGCCGCTGGCGTGCCGATCGAAGAGGCGCTGCGCCAGGTGGCCAGTGCGTCGGGGACGGTGGCGGGCGTGACCCTGGGCGAGAGGGGCAGCGTTTTCTTTCATGCCGGCCAGTTGCAGGCCTTTGCGGCGCCGCGCATCACCCCGGTCAACACCAACGGCGCCGGGGATGTCTTCCACGGTGCATACGCCCTGGCGCTGACCCGGGGTCTGGACTGGGCGCAGGCCGTTCGCTATGCCACCGCCACGGCCAGCCTCAAATGCACCCGCGACCATGACTGGGATCTTCTGCCTGGCCACGCGGACGTGATGGCCTTCATGGAGGCCCACCCATGCTGAACGTCGCGAGGACCTGCCATGGCTGACGCGCTGACGCCGCGCGCCCGGCGCGAGAAGATCCTCGCGCTGGTGAAGCAGTCGGGCTATATGCCGATCGAAGCCCTGACCTCGAGCTTTCGGGTCACGCCGCAGACGATCCGCCAGGACCTGAATGTGCTGGCCGATGAAGGGCGGGTGGTGCGCCATCACGGTGGTGCCTCGATTCCTTCGAGTGTCATCAACACCGACTACGACGCCCGGCGCGCGGATTTCGCCGACGCCAAGGCCAGTTTGGCGCAGGCGGTGGCCGACTCCATCCCGGACAAGAGTTCCGTGTTTCTGGCCTTGGGCACCACCATGCTCGCGATGGCACACGCATTGACCGCGCGCGCCGGCCTGAAGATCATCACCAACCACACCGAGGCGGCCCAGGTGCTCGCCAAACAGGCGGGGTTCGATGTGGTGCTGCTTGGAGGACGCCTGGATCCGCGCAATCTGGGCGCCACAGGCCCGATGACGCTGGAGGCCGTGGCGGGCTACCGACCCGATGTCTGCGTCTTCAGTGCAGGCGGCATCGATGCCGACGGCAACATCTTGGACTATTACGAGCATGAGACGGCGGTGGTGCGTCTCATGATCAAGCGCTCACGCCGCAGCATCCTCGCGGTCGATCACAGCAAATTTGGCCGCAGTGCTTCGGTCATGGTGGCTCATGTGGCCGATATCGACCAGTTGTACGCCGACAAGGCCCCGCCAGCGGCGATCAAGAAGCTGCTTAAGGTACACAAGACCGAATCGATTCAGGTTCCCCCCATTCATGCAGGAGAGTCCCGTGGCCGCGCCTAAGAATTTTGATGCGTTGACCCGCCCCTCGGGCGCCTTCGCCATGCTCGCCATCGATCAACGCGAATCCATGCGCGCGATGTTTAGTGAATATCAGAAGACGCCCGTGACCGACTCGCAACTGACCGAGTTCAAGTTGGCGGCGCTGCGGGCCCTCACCCCGCTGGCCTCCGCCGTCCTGATCGACCGGCAATTTGCGTGGCGGCAGGCGATCGACCAGTCGGCGGTGGCGCCTGCCTGCGGCCTGATTGCGGCGGCCGACGAATTCATTCCCGGCGCCGACGAGATCGTCGCCGATGTGCGCATCGACGAGGCGGTCCAGCCCAGCGCGGTCAAGGCCGATGGCGCCGTGGCCCTGAAGCTCTTGGTGTTGTGGCGGCCCGACGAGAGTGCCGAGGCTCGCCAGCGCATGGTGAGTGACTTCATCGCCCGCTGTCGCAAGGCGGACCTTCTGAGCATCATCGAGCCGGTCTCGCGCAAGCCGCGCGACGGCCGCACCTGGGATGTCAATGACGGCATTCAGGCGGCCGCCGAGGAATTGGGCAACCTCGGCGCCGATTTGTACAAGGCGGAAGTGCCGCTGCACGGAAAAGGCGGCGAGCGGGCAGTGCGCGAGGCCAGCGCACGCCTGACGCGCACCATTGAGAGCCCCTGGGTGGTCTTGTCCTCGGGGGTGTCGCCTGACGATTTTCCGCAGGCCGTGGAATGGGCCTGCCGCGAGGGTGCCAGCGGCTTTCTCGCGGGGCGCGCGGTCTGGCGCAATGTCATCGGCCAAGCGGATGTGGCGCGCGCCCTGGCGGACGACGCTGCAGGGCGCCTGGCGCGCCTGTGCGACGTGGTGGATCGGGTCGTGGTTCGCCGCTGAGGCGACCTGCAACGCAAGGGGCCTGCAGATGGTCGATCGCCAGCAGATCTCACCCGCGGAATGGAAGGCGCGCGAAGACCTCGCCGCGTTCTATCGTTTGATGGCGCATTTCAGGATGACCGACCTGATCGACACGCATATCAGCGCGCGTGTCCCTGACGAGCCGGATCATTTCCTGATCAACCGCTATGGCGTGCTCTTTGACGACATGCGACCACAGGATCTGGTCAAGATCGATCTGCAGGGGCGCGCGGTGGCGGGTCAGGACCCGGCCACATCGCGTATCAACCTGGCGGGCTTCACGGTGCACTCCGCCCTGCACGAGGCGCGACCTGACCTGGCCTGCGTGGTCCACACGCACACGCCGGACGGGATCGCGGTGTCCTGCCAGGCCGAGGGCCTGCTGCCCATAAGCCAGCACGCGCTGAAGTTCTACAACCGCATCGGTTATCACGACTATGAAGGTGTGGCGCTGGATCTGGACGAACGCGCGCGCCTGGCGCGCAGCATCGGCCACCACGATGTGATGATTCTTCGCAATCACGGCCTGATCGCGGCCGGCTCCTCGATTCCCAAGGCCTTTCACAACATCATGTTTCTGGAACGCGCCTGTCAGGCGCAGATCAAGGCCCTCAGTGGCGGCCGGCCCTTGTCGATCCCGAGCCCTGAGGTCTGCCAGCGCGCGGGGGATCAGGGCGCCGACCGGCCAGAGGTGGCCGAGATCGTGCAATTGGGCTGGGACGCCGCCTTGCGTTTGCTGCGTCCGCTCTGAGCGCACGACATGCACCCGACGTCACTGAGACTGGGAAAGATGCGCGGCCTGCAGCGCCTGGCCAACGATGCGGGTCATTTCACGATGGTCGCCCTGGACCAGCGCCCGCCTATCGCGCAGATGCTGGCGGCTGGTCTCGGTATCGCGCCTGAACAGGTCCGGTTCGATGACATGATGGCCGCCAAGCGTGTGCTGGTGGATACGCTGGGGCCGCATGCCAGCGCCATGCTGCTCGATCCGAATTTCGCGCTGCCAGCCGCCTTGACGTGTCTGCCGGCGCGCACGGGGCTGATGGTGACGCTGGAGGATCATCGGTTCAAGGACACGCCTGGCGGTCGCCTGTCGTATTCGATTCCAGACTGGAGCGTCGAGAAGACCAAGCGCGCCGGTGCCGACGGGGTCAAGGTACTGGTCTGGTACCGGCCTGATGCGGCGCCCGAGGTGCGGGCTCACCAGCACGCCTATGTGCAGCAGGTGGGCGACGAATGCCGACGCCACGACATCCCGTATGTGCTGGAACTCCTGACCTATCCTTTTGCGCAGGGCGCGGGCGTGGCCGAGGCGCCCGAGCAGGGGGCGCAGCGCGTGATCGACAGCCTGATTGAATTCGCCAAACCGGAATACGGCGTGGACCTGTTCAAGCTGGAAAGCCCGCTGCCCGGGCCGAGTCTGCCGGCCACCGACGGTCTGTCGGCGCATCGCGCCGCGCAGCGCTGGTTCGACACGATGGGGCAGATCTGCCGCGAGGCGGGCGTACCGTGGGTGATGCTGTCCGCCGGCGTGACGCCCGCGCAGTTTTCGCGTGTGATGCGCTACGCCTATGCCGCGGGTGCGAATGGCTTTCTCGCCGGCCGCGCCATCTGGGCCCGCGCCCTGCAGCACTTTCCGGATCTGGCGGCGTGCCGCGAGGTCCTGGACACGGAAGGTCTCCAGACCCTGCAGGGCCTCGTGGAAGGCGCGCGCCATGCAGGCCGACCCTGGGTGCCTGACTTCAGCGGACTGGATACGGTCCGCGCCGAAGGCGATTTCTGTGCGCGCTATGTCTGACCTTGCGGGGTCGACAGACAACGCGCGTCAAAGCGTCTTCTGTACCTGCTCGTGGGCACGCGCCAGTTCATCGCGCGCCTGTTGCTGCTCGCGCTCGAAGCGCTCTTGCATCTGACGCTGCGCGTATTCGGCGCCGTGGTAGCGATGCAGCGCGATCGGGCGCCCTTTGGCGTCAAACACATCATGGGCATGCAGCTCGATGTGAGCGGTACGGGCCAGCAATCGCCGGTGGTGGTCTTGGCGCCAGTATTCGTAGGCGCGCTTGCGTGCCAGCAGGCGGGTCAGGTAGGGCGCTGAGTAGATCGCCATCATCACCAGCACCAGCAGCCACGAGGCGCCAGGCGCCACGGCGAAGGCATGCTCCGCACGCGAGACCAGGCCGTCGGCATACAGGTGGGTGCGCACCGTATCGAGCAGGCGCGTCGAATAGGCGGAATCGATCTCGGCAGCACCCGTGCCAGGGGTCGCGGCCGCCGCGTCGACCAGCGCCCGACAAGCCCCCAGACGCTGCGCCGCGTCTTCCAGGTTGTTGAACACCTGCGGTGTCATGAGGGGCTTGAGGCAAGCGTGGTGGGGTTTGTCGCTGACGATGGCGTGCTGCAGATGGACATTGAGCAGGGCGGGCCCCATGTCTTCCCAGTGCTTGACCACGGCGGCAAAGCGAATGTCGTCCGAGAGGGCCGCGGTTTGCAGTGGAATCGCCGCCGCGAACCCCAGCGTGGGAAAGACCAGCCACACCGGCATCGAGAACAGCACGCGCTTGACCCGCCCGAACCAGTCTTCATCGTGTTCGTAGCCGGTCTGGATGGTGAATCGCAGCAGACTGAAAAGCAGGGCGCTCCAGAACAGGGCGATCGGCAGGACGACCAACACGATGTAGATCGGCGCACTCAAGATCTCGCGCAATTGGAGGAAGGCTTCGTGGATCCCCAGCGCCGAGCAGATAAAGCTCACCAGCGTGATGCAGAGGATGCTGATGCCATAGGCACGCGCGACTCGGCGCTCGTCGGCGGCAATGTCGTCGTCGAGGTAGAAGTATTCCGGATCGCCGCCCGACACCCAGCAAAACAAGTCGTCCCAGGTGGATCCACTCAGGCTCATGGGGTGGGATCCTTCTTGGGTGTTGTCTGGAGCCAGTCCCACATGTGTTGTTCTTCAATCGCCGAGAAGCGCGTGTCCACCGCACGCGGGATCGCGGCGCGTGGCAAGGCCGCGGCATAGAAGTCGTGCTCGGTCGACCAGGGCGCGTAGCGCGGGATCGGGCTGTCGGTGTGATAGCCGGCGAGGGTGGCGTCGATCGAGTCCTGGAACGACGCGTGATGATTGCGAAGCAGATCACGCAGGCTCTGGTGACGCAGCGCCTCGTAGGCGCGCAGGGCCGCCGGCCGCAGGAAGTCGCGCATGACGATACCCGCCACCATCAGGGCCGTCAGCAAGAGCGTGAGCAAGCCATTGACGACGTAGTTAGACCACATCAGCCGCACCCGCTCGCCAAAGAACACGGACTGCGAGAGCTCCTGTTTGAGCCACGCATTGGCATCGTCGGCGATCGTGCCAATCTGTTCTTCGATAAAGCCGACCTGTCGGTCACGCTGCGCAATCGCGCGGGCCAGGCAGCGGGCGTAGGCCGCGGGGTCGGCGCCCTGTTCGGTCAGAGCGGCGCACTCGGGTGCGATGGCTTGCAGCTTGGCGCGCGTGGCTTGCACATTGCGCGCCTGCAGCGCCGGCGGAATCAGCTTGATCTCCAACTCCACCACCGACTCCGAGATCCAAGGCGTCTGCGGGGGTTTGTTCTCTCGCTTCATGGTCTCGGTGGTGTTTTCGATGACCTCGCGCGTGACGCGTCGAAACACCTTGCCCACGTCTTCGTCGCGTTCGAGGTTGCGCAAGAGCGCCGTGGTGAAGGGGCTGTTGCCGCCCTGCTGGCCGTAGAGGGCATCGAGTGCCTCCTGGCCCGGTGAGGCCGCCATCACCACGATCACGTTTTTGCTGGTGGTGCTTTGCATGCCCGCCAGTCCGCGGGGAGCCTGATCCAGATCGGTGCGGCAGGCGTCCAGAACCAGGAGGTTCAGGCGCAGCTTCGCGCGGGTCAGGTCGTCGATCAGCGGCGTGAGAATCACACCGCGCGCGCGAAGCTCGCGTTCGGTGATGGGGCCGGGGCGCCGGTCGGTGAAGTCCTTGGGCAGGAAATAGTTATGCCCGTTCTGCTCCAAGCCGTGGCCGGAGAAATACAGCAGGCTGATGTCGCCACTCTTAAGGGACAGGCTGTAGTTCTGGATTTTTTCGCGCAGGACCTCGCGCGTGTCATCCAACGAGAGGGTGACCTCAAAGCCCAGCGCGGTGAGCTTTTGCGACATCGCCAGTACGTCGTTGCGCACGTTGGGCAAGCGGTTTTCCTTGCCGACGTACTCGGAGGCGCCCACCACCAGGGCCTTGCGGGTGGAGGAGGTCGCGCCTGCTGCCGATGCACCCGCCTTGGGCGACACGGTGCGCTGAACCTGTCGGAATTCATCTTCCAGGATCGCTTTTTCCAGCAGAAGCGACTGCTGCCGGTCGACCAGACGATTGCGTTCCTGCCCCTCAAACTGCGAGATCACCCGAAACTCCAGGCGCTCGCGTGTCTGCGTGGTCAGACGCTCCCCCTGGACCCACATCAACAGCGGCTGCGAAAGCACCGCCGCCAGGAAGGCAAACATGATCAATCGCAGCGGGTGGGGGCGCCAGCGTTCGAGGGCCGACAGGCTGGCGTGCAGCGGGTAGGCCCCCAGCGTGACGAACAACACATGCACCGACACCAGCACGGCGAAGAACAGCGCCGCGACGCCGGCGGCAAGCAGGGGCCGCCACCACCCGGGCGAGGCGTACATCCACGCCATCAGGCCGACCGAGGCCG
>JBIKUT010000344.1:0-2918 GCA_044347465.1 Ramlibacter sp. | reverse complement strand
ATACCGCCGCAGGAGAACACCGGCATGCCGGCTGCAAAGGCCCGCGCCAGCGTGGCGGTGATGCGCTCGGGCGAGTCCCCCACATAGTCGGCCCACGCCAGTTGCAGGCCGCGTGCGGACAGCAGCTCGATCACCTTGGGCAGGTGCTTATCGGCGCGTTTGCCCGAGAGGATTTCATCGCCGACGATGATCAGGCCGAACTCGTGGCCTTGGGTTTGCGAAGAGGAGACAGTCATGCTTTTCCAGCCAGGCGCTTGAGGCCCAGCCACTGTTGTTGCCAGAAGCCGCGCCCGTAGTCGCGGCCTTGTTCCACCTGATCACGAATGCCGGTGGGGCCGTAGCGATGCTCAAAATTGGCGGTGCCAAACAGCATGTCCCACCAGGGCAGCAACACGCCGAAGTTGTGGCCGCCCAGGGTACCTGCGCCTGCGGTCTCGTGGCCAATGCCGATGCTGTGATGCAGCCGGTGAAAGCGCGGGCTGACCCACAGCCGCTCGCCCCAATGGCCGAAACTCAGACGCACATTGGCATGCTGCAGGCTCTCACTGAGTTGGGTGATGGCGACGATGGCCACGAACTGCCCCGGCGCCACACCGATCGCCATGGCGAGCAACACCAGCAAGCTGTCGCGGATCACGTCATCGAGCAGGTGGTTGCGGTTGTCGCTCCACATCGTCATTTGCCGCTGCGAATGGTGCAGGGCATGCAGCTGCCACCAACCCTGCAGGCCATGCTGACCGCGATGGATCCAGTAGTCGGCGAAGTCAAAAATCAGCAGATAGAGGATCAGGCTCACCCAAGCGATGTCGGTCACGCCCGGCCACACCTGATCGAGGTGGAAGGTGCCGAGGCCGTTCACGCTCAGGGCGCCGAACGCAGCATCGAACAGGGGCTGCGTGAGAAAGAACAAAGCCACCCGAAACAAGCCCAGGCGGTGGATCAAGGTGTAGAGGATGTCAGTGCGCACCGCGGCGCGATCGGTGATGGGCTCGGCCGGACGCCAGCGTTGCAGCGGCCCGATCACCGCCACCAGCACCACCAGCTGCGCCAGGCCCACCAGCAGCCAGCCGGTGGCGCCAAAGCCGTCCTCCAGCAAATTGCCCAGACCCATCGCGAACATTGCCGGACTGATCCAGGCCTCAAACAGCCCTTGCTGCGCCAGGGCGAAGGTCGATTCGATCCAGTCCATCATCGTGTTCGATTCCAGCGTTTACGCGCGGTGTTCAGCGTGGCGTCTTGGCCGCGATCGCGTCGCGGTACTGCGGGTGATCGCGCAAGGTGCGAAAGCAAAAGCCCTGCGACTTCAGGCCCGTGATCAGCGGCTCGAGCACCGCTGGCGCCCACGGGTCCTTGCGTGACCAGATGCCCAAATGGGCCACGAGGATATCGCCAGAGCGCACCTCACGCAGCGCCTTCTTCAATAGCAGTTCGTTGGGATGGGTTTCACTGGACAACTCGTCGCCCAAAAAGCCTGCGGGCGACCAGCCCACGTGGGCATAGCCGCAGGCCCGCGTCGCGGCCAGGAAAGCGGGCGAGGTCTTGCCACCCGGCGCACGAAACAGGGGCAAGGGCTTCTGACCCGTGATCTGCTCGAGCCGGCTGGCCGCCTTGCCAATCTCAGTGCAGTACTGGGCGGCGGTCCAGGTCTCGGTGATGCCGTTACGCGGCCCGGCGGACGCGCGCACCCGAAAACGCGGCGGCTCGCCCGGTACATCGGCGCGCCAATAGACATGGTCGAAGGTGTGCGAGGCAAAGGCGTGGCCCTCGGCGGCGCGGGCCTTCCACCAAGGCGCCCAGTGCTCGCCCAGGCTGCCGTCACCCACCTGAGTGGCCTCGTTGGCGCCAAAGAAGGTGACCTTGACCTGGTGGCGCGCCAGCACGTCGGCAATCAGCGGCGCCACCGCCATGTGGCCCGTGTCGAAGGTCAGGTACAGGGGTTTGGCGCAGGCGTCCGAGGCTTGGGCCGAGACCGGGAACGCCGACCCGAACAGGGCGCACAGCGCCGCGATCCGCAAGGCGCCGCGCAGCCCGCCCCAGGTCGGCGATGGCGCACGCGCCCGGACGGCTGCAGCCGGCTGGCGGTCAGCGGCGCGCGTGATCAAGCGTCCAGATGCCATGGGGCGACTTGCCCACCGCGACCTGACGCACGATCTTGCGGGTCTCGGTGTCGATCACGGTCATCTTGCGGGCCCAGCGAGAGCTGACCAAAAGTAGCTTGCCTCCGGACATGACTTCCATGCAGTCCGGGCCGCCCGGCGCGGGGAAGGTGTCGACACGGGTGAACGACTGCAGGTCGATCTTGCTGATGGTATTGGCCACGCGGTTGCTCACATAGACATGGCGGCCATCGCCCGCGCCACGAAAGGCGTGCGCGCCCTGCCCCGTCTGGATTTGGTTGACCTTGCGCGGCTCCTTGCCGCTGACATCCCACACCTCGACGAAGTCGGCACCGGTCATGCCCACCAGGATGTGGCGGTCATCGGCGGTGCCGTACACGTCGGCGGGCATGGTGCCGGTCTTGGCGCGCCACTTCAGGGTCTGGGTTGCCAGGTCGATGGCCACCAGCTCGTCGCTGTCCTGCATGGTGACGAAGGCCGTGGTGCTTTTGCTGTCGATCCACAGGTGGCTAGGGGTCTTGGCGGTCGCAATGCGCTTGACCAGTTGCGGCTCCTTGCCGTCCCACTTGTAGATGTCCACATGATTAAGTCGATTGGCCGCGGTGACGAACCACTTCATGTCGGGCGAAAAGCGCAGGTGGTAGGGATCGAGGATGCCGCGCACGGTGCGCTGCACCTCGGCGGTCTTGGGATCGATGAAGGTGAGCGAATCGGCTGCCGCATTGGCCACGATCACCGATTTTTCATCGGGGGTCAGGTACAGGTGATGCGGCTCCTTGCCGGTGGGGATGCGGCGCGTCT
>JBIKUT010000034.1:0-11229 GCA_044347465.1 Ramlibacter sp. | reverse complement strand
CGAACTCGACGATCACCACCGACTGGCCCTCGTAGCTGCGCGAGGTCAGCGTGTTGATGCCCGAGATGGCGTTGACCGCTTCCTCGATCTTGCGCGTCACCTCCACTTCGACCACCTCGGGCGAGGCCCCGGGGTATTCGGTGGTCACCACCACCACGGGGAAGTCGATGTTGGGGAACTGGTCGACCTTCAGCCTTTGCAGGGAAAACAGGCCCAGCACCACCAGGGCCGCCATCATCATGGTGGCCAGCACGGGGTTGTGCAGGCTGATACGGGTGAACCACATGGCGCGTGCGGCTTCAGCGGGCGGCGCCGGATGCGGGGGCGCTGGCGGGCAGGGCGGCGTTGGCGGTGAATCGCACCGCGGTTCCTTCACGCAGCGTACCCACATGCCCCAGGATCACCCGCGTACCGGCCTGCAGGCCGGTGACCGCGACGACCGTCTGGTCGCCCGCCTCGCCACGGGCGCCGGGCTGAACCGCCTTGTGGCGCACGCGGTCACCTTCGATTACTTGCACATAGGGTGTGGGCCGGTCGGTGCGCACCGCCCCGAGCGGCACCGCCAGCGCCTGCACGCGTTCGGTGACCAGCACCCCTTGCGCAAACAGCCCTTGGCGCAGGCCGGGCGTGGCCGGAATCGAGAGGTACACCGGTACGCCACGGCTGCCGGCTTGGGCGCTGGGGTTGATGCGCACGACGGTGGCGGTCACGGGCTGCGCCGCGCCCTCGATGGTCAGGCGCGCGGTCTGACCCGTGCGCACGCGCACCGAGTCGGCTGGCGCGAGGGTGGCCTCCAGCTCCAGCCGGGTCGGATCGATGATCTCGATCACGCGGGCATCCACGGCCAGCCGCTCGCCCGGTTGCGCCAGGCGCTGCGACACCACCCCCGTGATCGGCGCGCGCAAGGCGGTATCGTCCAGCGTCTTGTTTGCGACATCGACCGCCGCGACGGCCGCCTGGTAGGTCGCTTGTGCGCCGGTGAGGCTGCTTTGCGAGCTTTCCAGGGCGGTGCGGGAGATGAAGCCCTTGTCCACCAGGGCCTGGTTGTTGTCGAAATTGCGCTTGGCGATTTCAACCTGCGCACGGGCGGCGTCGGCCTGCTGCTTCAACTGGCGCACACGTGCCTGGTATTCGGTGGGGTCGATCGAGGCGATCACCTGGCCCGCGCGCACGGTGTCGCCTTCGCGTACGGCCAGTCCTTGCAGCTCGCCAGCCACGCGTGCCTTCACCACGGCCGAACTCACCGCACGCAAGCTCCCGGTGAGGGTGACGCCCTGGTCCAGCACGGTTGTTTCGGCGTCGACCACATCGCTGCGGGCGAGTTCGACAAACGCTTCCACCGTGGCAGTGGCCGGCGCCGTCGCGCGCGGCTTGCTGCCCCGCCAAAGCAGGGCGCCGACCGCGAGGGCCGCCACGATTGCGGCGATGCCAATGCCCGTCGTTTTCTTCATGCGCGTCCTCCGTGACCGGGCCCGCGGGCGCACAGGCCGTGCAACAAGACGTCGGTCTGCATCGCGATGAAGCGCAGCGGATCCAGCGCCTGCTGCGCGGGCACGCAGGTGCCCAGTGAGTGCTTGTTCATCATCAGGAAAATCATCGGCGCGATCACGCTGTAAATCGCGTAGTCCATGTCGTCTACGCGAAACTCGCCCCGGTCGACCCCGCGCTGCAAAATCCGGCGGATCAAGGCCTGGCCCGGCACCATCACTTCATTTTGGTAATAGGTCGCCAGTTCGGGGAAGTTCTGTGACTCGCTGATCATCAGCTTGGTGATCCCCGAGGCCGGCGTCGCGCCAATGCGCTCCCACCAGGCCGACAGGCAGGTGCGCAGCATGTCGGCGCTGTCGCCGTCAAAGCGCTCGAACTCCTCGTTCCATTCGACGAAGCGGCCCGCCAGGTTGTCGTGGACGACCGCCTTGAACAGCTCTTCCTTGCTGTCGAAATAGAGAAACAGCGTGCCCTTGGAGACGCCGGCGCGCGCGGCGACCTCTTCGACCCGGGTGGCGGCAAACCCTTTTTCCACGAAGAGCGCCAGCGCGGCGTCCAGCAACTCGCCGGGCCGCGCCTGCTTGCGGCGCTCGCGTTTGACGTGGCCGTCGTCGGCCTTGGCTTGCATGGCGGGCGGGGAGTTAATGACTGACTGGTTAGTAATGTAAGGTCAGCTGATCGGCCGGTCAAGGCGATCGGGCGGGCTTGGGCGCCCTGTCTGGGGGGCTGAGGTCGCGCTTCAGTTGCCGGAAAACCGGGCCGCGCGCAAGGCCAGCCATTCGCGCAAGACATGGCGCGAGGCGGTCAGGCCCTCGGCCGAGGGCAGCCATTCCAGGGCCGGTCGGGTCAAGGGCAGGGGCAGCCGGGTGGGGGCGGGCAGCACCTGAAACCCGGCCCGCTCAAACTCCAGGGTCGCCCGGGGCAGGTGCCAGGCATCGGACACCAGCGCGATCCGGCGCACGCCCTCGGACTGCAGCAGGGCGGCAATGCGCTGCGCGTTCTCTCGGGTGTCGCGCGATTGGTCGTCGAGCCAGCGGATCTCGAAGCCAAAGTCCTGGGTCGCCGAGTGCTTCACGGCCTCGGCCTCGCTCACCGTGCCGAGCCCGCCCCAGCCCCGTCCGCCGGCAAACGCCAGGGGCAGCGGGTGGGTGCGCGCCAGGCGGATGCCGTAGCGCAGGCGGGCCATCGTGGCACTGGAAGGCTGCGCCGCGCCATATTCCGGCGCCTGCGCCAACACGCCGCCGCCCAGCACCACCACCGCCTGCGGGCGCATCGAGGCGAGCGCGCTCTCGCTCACCGGCGAGGGCAGGGGCAGCAGCCAGCCGGTCAGGCGCAGGGCCACCGCGTGGCAGGACAGCAGCCACAACGCGAGCAGCGAGACCAGCACCAGGCCCCACGCGACGCGGCGCACACGCGGTGCCCGCTTGAGGCCCACGATCATCAGCACCGCCAGCAGCGCCAGCAGCAAGGGCCCGGCGGGTGGCAGAACCAGCGGGCTGATCAAGGCTTTGAAATCCCCGAATTGCATAGGTCTGCGATGGTAGCGGGCGATCCCTTGGGCTTGAGGGGGCTACAGTCCAGGGCTTCCAAGGGGAGCAACTCCATGAACGAACCACAGATCCTGGTCCTGGGCGGCGGCTGTTTCTGGTGCACCGAAGCGGTCTATGTGAAGGTGCGCGGTGTGACCGACGTCGAGTCGGGTTATGCCAACGGGCACACCGATCAGCCCACCTACGACGACGTGTGCAGCGGCAGCACCGGCTACAACGAGGTCGTGCGTCTGACCTACGACCCGAGCATCATCAGCCCCCGGCAGCTGCTGGAGATCTTCTTCGTCGTGCACGACCCCACCCAGTTAAACCGCCAGGGTCACGACATGGGCACCCAATACCGCAGCGGCATCTACTTCACCTCCCCCGAGCAACAGCAGGTGGCCCACGACCTGATACGCGAGATGAGTCAGGACAAGGTGTTCGGGGGCGCGCCCATCGTCACCGAGGTTCAGCCGCTGAAGGCCTACTGGCCCGCAGAGGCCTATCACCAGGATTTCTTCGAGCGCAATCCCAATCAGGGGTATTGCCTCGCTGTGGCGGCGCCCAAGGTGGCGAAATTTCGTAAGACCTTCGCCGCGCTCGTACGCGTTTAAGGCCTCGCCGTGAATCAGGGCGCCAGGCGTTCGCGCAGCCAGTGGCCCTCTTGCAGCGTGTAGCGCAGGCGGTCATGCAGGCGGCTCTTGCGCCCCTGCCAGAACTCCCAACGATCGGGCACCAGTCGGTACCCGCCCCAGTGCGGTGGGCGCGGTGGTTGCAGCAGAAATTGCGCGCCGAACTTGGCGGCATTGGCCACCAGCACGCTGCGCCCCGAGATCACCTCGCTTTGCGGGCTGGCCCAGGCGCCGATGCGTGAATCGAGCGGGCGGCTGTGGAAATACGTGTCGCTGTCTTGCGCCGACACCTTCTCGACGCGACCTTCGATGCGCACCACCCGCTCGAGCTCGACCCAGTGAAACTGCAAGGCCGCCTGCGGGTTGCCCGCCAGCTCGCGGCCCTTGCGGCTGTCGTAATTGGTGTACCAGACAATGCCGCGCGCGTCGTAGCCCTTGATCAACACCACCCGTGTGCTCGGGCGCAGGTCGCTGCTCACGGTGGCCAGCGTCATGGCATTGGGCTCGGGGAGCTCGCCGGCGATGGCCTCGTTCAGCCACTGCTCGAACTGGCGCAGCGGGTCGGCGTGGCTGGCGTCTTCGCTCAGTTCGGCGCGCTCATAGCTTTTGCGCAGGTCGGCGATGGCTTGGGACGAGGTACTCATGGCGGTCGATTGTGGCACCATGGAAGGCTGTTTTGATGCACCCAGATTCGGGGCTTTTCCCATGACGCTACATCCCGTGGTGGCCGCCGTCACCGACCGCATCCGAGAGCGCAGCCAGGACGGGCGCGGTGCCTATCTGCGTCTGCTCGACGAGATGGCCAGCCGCCCGCGCGGTGCCGATCGCATGGGGTGTGCCAATGTGGCCCATGCCTTCGCCGCGCTGCCCGCCCAGGATAAGTTCAAGGTCGTCGCTGAGCGCGCCCCGAATCTGGCCATCGTCACCGCCTACAACGACATGCTGTCGGCGCACGCGCCCTATGCCGGCTATCCCGCCCTGATCAAGGACGAGGCCCGCCAACATGGCGCCACCGCGCAGGTGGCCGGTGGCGTGCCCGCCATGTGCGATGGCGTGACGCAGGGCACCGCGGGCATGGAGCTGTCGCTGTTCTCGCGTGACGTGATCGCCCAGGGTGCCGCCGTGGCGCTTTCCCACGATGTGTTCGATGGCGCCTTGATGCTCGGGATCTGCGACAAGATCGTGCCCGGTCTGCTCATTGGCGCCTTGCACTTCGGCCATCTGCCCACGGTGTTCGTGCCAGGTGGTCCCATGGCCAGCGGCTTATCCAACAGCGACAAAGCCAAGGTGCGCGAACAGGCTGCGCGCGGCGAGGTGGGGCGTGCGGTGCTGCTCGAGGCCGAGCAAAAGGCCTATCACGGCCCCGGCACCTGCACCTTCTACGGCACCGCCAACAGCAACCAGATGCTGATGGAGGCGATGGGTCTGCATGTGCCCGGTGCCGCCTTCATCCCGCCGCACGCGCAGATGCGCGAGCACCTCACGCGCGAGGCGGTGCGCACGCTCCTCTCCATCCTGCCCAGTCGTCACTACACCCCGATCGGCCGATTGGTCGACGAGCGCAGCATCGTCAACGCCATGGTGGCCTTGCTCGCCACCGGGGGCTCCACCAATCACCTGATTCATTGGGTGGCCGTGGCGCGTTCTGCCGGCATCACCATCGACTGGGACGATTTCGCCCGCCTGTCGGCCGTCGCGCCGCTGCTGGCGCGGGTCTATCCCAACGGCAGCGCCGACGTGAACCAGTTTCAGGAGGCAGGCGGGCCCGGCTTCATCATCCGCGAGCTGATGGACGCGGGCCTGATGCATGCCGATGTCGCCACGGTCAGCGCGGGCGGCCTGCGCGCGTACACGCATATCCCGCATCTGCAAGACGGTGCGCTGCGCTGGCAGGTCACCGGCCCCTCGGGCGACGAGCAGGTGGTGCGTGCGGCGTCTGCGCCTTTCAGTGCCAGCGGCGGTCTGCGGCTGCTCACGGGCAATCTGGGACGCAGCGTGATCAAGGTGTCGGCAGTGCCCGAGGATCGCCACATCATCGAAGCGCCCGCGCGCGTTTTTGACAGCCAGGAGGCGCTGCTGCAGGCTTTCGCGGCCGGCGAGCTCGCGCAAGCCTGCCGCGACAACGGTGCCGGCGGCCTGATCTGCGTCGTGCGCTGGCAGGGGCCGCGTGCCAATGGCATGCCCGAACTTCACAAGCTCACGCCGCCTCTGGCGGTGCTGCAAGGCGAGGGCTGGCGTATCGCATTGGTGACCGATGGCCGCATGAGCGGCGCTTCGGGCAAGGTGCCAGCCGCCATCCACGTCTCGCCCGAGGCCGCAGCTGGTGGCCCCTTGGCCCGCTTGCGCGATGGCGACCGGGTGCGCCTGGATGCCACGACCGGCACCCTGCAGGCGCTGGTCGCGCCTGCCGAATGGGAATCGCGCGTGCCGGCCACGCTGCCCGCCAACTTGCAGGCTGGCAATCAGGTCGGTTTAGGGCGCGACCTCTTCGCCAACTTTCGGCGCAACGCCCTCACCGCCGAAGAAGGAGCCTGCACATGGCTGTAACCCCGCACGCTCTGACCGCGCTGGACGTGATGCGCGATGCGCCGGTCATCCCCGTGATCGTCCTGGACGATGTGGCGCAGGCCGTGCCCCTGGCCCGTGCGCTTGTGGCCGGTGGCATTCGGATGCTGGAGGTGACTTTGCGCACGCCCGCTGCGCTGGCCTGCATCGAGGCCATCGCCCGCGAGGTGCCTCAGGCGGTGGTCGGAGCCGGCACCGTTCGCAGTGCGGCCGATGCCCAGGCCGCTCGTGACGCCGGGGCGCGCTTTGCGGTCAGCCCCGGCTTCACGGTGTCCGTGGGCCGTGCCTGCCGCGACCTGGGTCTGCCGCTGCTGCCCGGTGTGGCCACCGGCAGCGAGATCATGCAGGCCCAGGAAGAGGGCTACACGCAGCTGAAGTTTTTTCCTGCGATGCAGGCGGGCGGTGTGCCCATGCTCAAGGCCTGGAGCGGCCCGTTTGGCGATGTGAGGTTCTGCCCCACGGGCGGCGTCTCGGCGGCCAATGCCGGCGAATTCCTGGCCTTGCCGAACGTGGCGTGCGTGGGCGGCTCCTGGCTCACGCCCGCAGCGGCGGTGGCGGCCGGCGACTGGGGCCGGATCACCGCGCTGGCGCGCGAAGCGGTGTCGCTCACGCGCCCGGGCTGAACGTTACTTCACCAGCAGCACCGGCACGTCGGCGCCGGTAATCACCTTTTGCGCGACGCTGCCCATGAGGGTGCGGCCAATCAGGCCATGGCCGTGCGTGCCCATCACGATCATGTGCGCCTTGGCTTTCTTCGCCGCGCGCAGGATCTGATCGTGGGCCGTTCCCACCGACCACTCGCAGTGGTAGGTGACGTCATGCTTGTCCAAGAAGCGGCGGATCGGACCGAGCACTTTCTCGGCCTCGTCGTCCATGTACGACTTGACGACGTCCGCCCCCACCGCAGAACGCACGCGCGGTGGCAGGGGAGGCTGGGCGTGGACCACCAGGATTTCATCATCCGGGCCCGCCAGGCTCTCGTGGGTCATGAGAAAAGCCAGAGCCTTCTTGGTGTACGGACTGCCGTCTGCTGCGAGGACGATGCGCATGGGTTCTCCTTGTTGTGAACGCGGGGGGGGTGAGGGTTACCGTAGTACCAGCACCGGGAGGGTGCTGTGCGTCAGGACATGTTGTGTCTCGCTTCCGAGCAGAACGCGCGTGAGACCGCGCCGCCCGTGCGAGGCCATCACGATCAGGTCACATTTGTGTTTGCGCGCGGCAGCGATCACGGCCTGGGCGACTTGGTCGGCATGCGCCAGCACGCCCTGTGCCTGCACGCCCTGTTTGGCGGCTACTGCGACCACGGCATCGATCACGCGCTGCCCCTTGCGGGTCCAGGCGGCTTCGATGCGGGCGATCTCGTCGGGGCTGAGGGTGACCGCCCCTTCGAAATAGCTCATGGGGTAGTCGGGCACCACATGCAAAGCCACCAGGTGTGCCCCCGTGGCGGCCGCCAGATCGATGGCGGCTTTTTCAGCCTTGCGTGACAGAGTCGAGTGGTCGGTGGCAAGCAAGAGGCGCTGGTACATGCGTGCAAGCCTAGGGCGCCGCGTGCCGTCCTGACTTGATCCACGTCAACGGATGGGGCTGTTGCAGGGCCTAGTCTTGCCCCGTGACCTCCTCTGCCACGCTGTCCTTGCCGCTCGGTCGGGCCGCGCCGCCCACCCGCGCGCAAGCCGAAGGCTGGGCCGTGCTCGATACGCACGCGCAGTGGCCGCGCTTTGGCCGCCCCTTGGCGCAGCGCCCCGACTGCTGGGAGTCTTATCTCTCGATCGAAGGCATGCACTGTGCGGCCTGCACGCTGGCGGTCGAACAGGCGCTGGTGCAGGTGCCGGGGGTCGAGTCGGTGCAAGTCAATGGCGCGTCGGCGACAGCGCGCGTGGTCTGGTCCGCCGCCGACTGCAAGCCCTCGCAGTGGCTGTCGGCCCTGGGTGCCGCGGGCTATGCGGCGGTCCCCGCAGGGGATTTACTCGATGCCGCGCCACGCGTGCGTGCGCAGCGCCTGCTGCTGTGGCAGTGGCTGGTGGCGGGCTTCGGGATGATGCAGGCCATGATGTATTCGGTGCCGCTGTATGTGGCTGCGCCCGGTGACATCACCCCGGATGCGGAGCGCCTTTTGCGCTGGGGCGCCTGGATGATGACCTTGCCGGTGCTCTTGTTCTCGTGCCGCCCCTTTTTCGCTGGCGCCTGGCGCGATCTGTCGCAGCGCCGCATCGGCATGGACGTGCCGGTCGCTCTGGGTCTGAGCATCGCGTTCATCGCCAGTACGGCCGCCACGTTCGATCCTGCAGGCCCCTGGGGCGGCGAGGTCTGGTACGACTCGGTCACGATGTTCGTCTTTTTCCTGTTGTCCGGCCGGTTGCTGGAGCAGCGCCTGCGCGACCGCACGGCGGGCGCGCTCGAGGCGCTGGTGCGGGCCCTGCCAGCCAGCATCGATCGGCTCGGCTCCGCGGGCGAGTGGCAACGCGTGCCGGTGCACCGTCTGGCCGTGGGTGACTGCATCCGGGTGCGTGCGGGTGAAGCCTTTCCTGCCGACGGCCGTATCGAGACCGGCGAGAGCCATGTGGACGAGGCCTTGCTCACAGGCGAGTCCGAGCCCCTGCTGCGGCGCGCGGGGGATGCCGTGATTGCTGGCAGCCACAACCTCACCGCCACACTGACCCTGCGGGTCGAGCGACTGGGTGCCGACACGCGCTATGCGGCTTTGGTCGCCCTGATGGACAGCGCCCGCTTGCACAAACCGCAGCTGGCGCGCCTGGCCGATCGCATCGCCGGCCCTTTTCTCTGGGGCGTGCTAGCCGCTGCAGCGGTGGCCGCGTTTGTCGCCTGGCCCACCGGGCCTGCGCATGCCTTGTCGGTGGTGGTGGCGGTGTTGATCGTCACCTGCCCCTGTGCGCTGTCTCTGGCCACGCCGGCGGCGACGCTGGCCGCCGCCGGCGCCCTGGCCCGACGCGGTGTGTGGGTGAGTCAGTTGCAGGCTCTGGAGACGCTGGCGCGTGTGGACACCGTCGTCTTCGACAAGACCGGCACGCTCACGCAAGACGGTCTGGCGCTCGCCGCCATTCGTTGCCGCCAAGGCGTCACCGCAGACGAGGCGCTCACCGCAGCCGCCGCGATCGCCAGCCAGTCGCTACACCCGGTATCACGCTCGCTGGTGGCCGCAGCGGGTTCCCGCCTGGCGGGCGCTTGGGCCCGCGAGGTCGCCGAGATTCCCGGGCAGGGTCTGAAAGCCCGCGTGGTGGAAGGCACATTCGCCGGACGCGACTTGCGACTGGGGTCAGCCCGCTTCTGTGGTGTGCGCGCGCAGGCGGCTGCCACCTCGCAGAGTTCACAGACTTCAGGGGGTTCGCAGGTGCATCTGACCGACGCGACGGGCTGGATCGCCACCTTCGATCTGTGTGAATCGCTGCGGCCCGATGCGATCGCCACCCTCACGCACCTGCGCGCCCTGGGGCTGGACGTTCGACTGCTCTCGGGTGATCGGCCGCAGGCCGTGGCCCGACTGGCCCAGCGCGCGGGCATTGCGGTTTGGGAGGGCGGCTGCTCGCCGCAGGACAAGCAGGCCCGCGTGCGCGCCCTGCAGGCGCAAGGGCGGCGCGTGCTCATGGTCGGCGATGGCATGAACGACGGCCCGGTGCTCGCTTGCGCCGATGTGTCCGTAGCGATGGGCGAGGGTGTGCCGCTGGCCCGGGCTCATAGCGATGCCGTGATCCAAGGCAGTCGCCTGGCCGCTGTCGCCACCTTGATCATCCAGTCACGGCGCACCCGCCGTGTGGTCTGGCAAAACCTGCTGTGGGCTGCGGTCTACAACGCCGCCTGTGTGCCGTTGGCCGTGGCGGGCCTGATGCCGCCTTGGCTGGCAGGCCTGGGCATGGCGACCAGCTCCTTGCTGGGGGTTCTCAACGCGGCCCGTCTGGCCACGATGCCTCGCGCGGTGTGACCATGGACATCCTCTTTCTCCTGATTCCCTTGTCCGTGGTGCTAGCGCTCGCGATCCTGGCCGGTCTGGCCTGGGCGGTGTGGCGCGGCCAGTTCGACGCGCTCGAGGCAGAGGGCGAGCGGATTCTGCACAGCGATTGACCTGAATCAAGGGCCTCACTTGAGCCTCGCGCAACACTGCCTGCGCACTCAGAGAGAGGTGATTTCCCATGACGATGGACCCTGCAGTTTCCGGCCTCGCAGCCCCTGCCGAAGGAGCTGCCCGCTACCACGACACGGCGGTGCGCCAGTTCTCCCTCATGGCCGTGGTCTGGGGTGTGGTGGGCATGCTAGTGGGGGTGTTCATCGCCGCGCAACTGGCGTGGCCTGAACTCAATTTCGGCATCCCCTGGCTCAGTTATGGGCGGCTGCGGCCGCTGCATACCAATGCGGTCATCTTCGCCTTTGGTGGCTGCACGCTCTTTGCCACCAGCTACTGGGTGGTGCAGCGCACCGCGCAGGTGCCGCTGTTCGCCCCCCGGCTGGCCGCTTTCACCTTCTGGGGCTGGCAGGCCGTGATTGTGGCTGCCGCCATCAGCCTGCCTCTGGGCTACACCTCGGGCAAAGAGTACGCGGAGCTGGAGTGGCCGATCGACATCCTGATCGCGCTGGTGTGGGTGTCCTATGCCGTGGTGTTCTTTGGCACGCTAGGCGTGCGCAAGGTGCGTCATATCTACGTGGCCAATTGGTTCTACGGCGCCTTCATCATCGCAGTGGCCCTGCTGCACATCGTCAACAGCGCCGCGATTCCCGCGGGCTTCATGAAGTCGTATTCGGCCTATGCCGGCGTGCAGGACGCCATGATCCAGTGGTGGTATGGCCATAACGCGGTGGGCTTTTTCCTCACCGCCGGCTTTCTGGGGATGATGTATTACTTCATTCCCAAGCAGGCCGAGCGCCCCATCTACAGCTATCGCCTGTCCATCGTCCACTTCTGGGCGTTGATCTTCACCTACATGTGGGCGGGCCCGCACCACCTGCACTTCACGGCCTTGCCTGACTGGACGCAGTCAGTCGGCATGCTGTTCTCGTTG
>JBIKUT010000343.1:0-2939 GCA_044347465.1 Ramlibacter sp. | reverse complement strand
CCCGACGCCGCAAGCAGGCGCTGTGCCGGCGCGCCCGGGGTCACTTCGGCTCCGCGAGCGCGCGCGAGGGCTTGAGCGGCAGTGGCTCGGCCCGCCCCGCCGGGGCGGAGGCGGCCTTGGGCGCAGCCGGCCCGAAGGTCGAGCGCACGCGCCCGCTCGGGTTGGCCGTGCTCGGGGCGCCGCCTTGCACCGTCAGCGTCTCGCTGCGGTTGTTCCAGGTGATGACAGCACCCAGCGTCTCGTCCACGATGGCGCCCGCGCGCAGCCGGCGCAAGGCGGCCTGCCCGGTGAAGCGCAGCGTCTCGGTGGCGCCGTCGTACTCGATGCGCTCGGCCTGGGCTTCCATGTGCTCGTCCACGCCGTCGCGCTTCTGGCGGTAGGTCGCGGGCTGGGCCGGCGTGCCCACGGCCAGCGCGGTGCGCGCGCCGCCGGGCGGGTCGCGCACCTCCACTCGCTCGGCGCGGATCAGCATCGTGCCCTGCGAAATCAGCGCGTTGCCGCTGAAGGTGGTCAAGCCGCGCTGCGTGTCGATCGTGCCTTCACGGTCGGCCTCCACGACCATGGGCTTGTTGCGGTCGGCCCGCTCGGCGTGCGCCGCGTCCGGGCCGGCCGAGCCGATGCTTGCAGCCACCAGCGCAACGCCCGCCAGGCGGATCAGGTGGGATCGGGAAGGTCGCGGGGTGGCGGGCATGGGTCGGGCGGCACGGAACTTGCATGCCGATTCTAGCCCCAGGCCCGAGGCCCGTCGGGCCCGTCGGCGATCGATTGCCTGTTGCGGCTCGGTCGCCTGCGTGAAATTGCCGCCTCAGCGGCCTGCGCGGACCCGGCCGATCAGGAAGTCGGCCACGGCCAGGGCCGACTCGTTGGAGCCGGTGAGGGAGCCGGACGTGTAGAAGCGCCCCTGCACCCCGATCGTGGGCACGCCGTCGATCTTGTAGGCATCGGCCAGCTGGCGCGCCTGGCGCATCTTGGTCTGTACGCCGAAGGAGCGGGAGAAGTCGGCAAAGCGCGCCGTGTCCACGCCCTGTGCCTTGAGGAAGGCAGCCTGGTCGGCCTCGCGCTCCAGGCGCTGCGACTGCTGATGGATGGCGGCGAACACGCGCCGGTGCATGGCTTCGAGCTGCCCCATGGCCTCGAGCGCGTAGTACAGCCGCTGGTGCGACTCGTGCACGGCGGTGAAGCCCACCGGCACGCGGCGAAAGGCCACGTCCGGCGGCAGCCGCTTGGCCCAGGCCTCCAGCGCGGGCTCCAGGCTGTTGCAGTGCGGGCACCCGTACCAGAAGAACTCGACCACTTCGATCTTGCCTGCCGGCGTGCCGACCGGCGCAGCCGGGTTGACGCGCACGAAGTGCCGCCCTTCCACGGGCTGTGGGCCCTGGCCGGACTGGGCGAGGGCGGGCCCGGCGGCAAGCAGGGCCGCCGTGGCGGCCAGGCGGGAGGAGAAGGTTCGGCGTTGCATGGCGGCGTGGGGGATGGGAGTGGAGGGGGGAGGCGCGGGTCGCGAGGCGGGGCGTGCCCCTCAACGGCGGGCAGGCCTCTCGGGTTGACCCTGATGTGGCCCCGAGGTTCCGTGCGCCGCGGCGCTCAAGGCGCGCCCTTTTCGGCGCGCAGCACCACGGCCTCGATGCCCGAGGCCGCGATGCGCTCGCGCGCGGTCTCGGCCTCGGCGGCCTTCTCGAAGGGGCCCAGGCGGACGCGAAAGACGCTGCGCCCGCCCGCCTGGGGCCGCTCGACCACGCGTGACTCCAGGCCGAGCAGGCTGAGCTTGGCGCGCTGCGCGTCGGCCTCCTCGGCGCGCTGGAAGGCGCCGGCCTGGACGATGAAGAGATCGCCCGGGCGGGCGGCGGCGGCCGGATCGGCCTTGGCGGACGCGCCCCTGGCATCTGACTTGGGATCTGCCTTGGCATCGGCCTTTGTCTCCGCGCGTGGCGCGGAGGCCGCCAGTGCGGGCACGGCCGCGCCAGCCAGGATCGCGGCCGGGTCGCGGCCCGGGGCCGCGCCGCCGGGCGCTGCGGCCGCGCCGGGGCCCGCGGCGGGCGCAGAGCCGGCTTGCGCAGGCGCAGAGGCCTGGGTGGCAGGCGGGCGCACCGCCTTGCCCGGCATCGCCGCGTTGGGGTCCCAGTTTCGGTTCTTGGCCGCCTCGGCGGCGTCTTGCTCGGCTGTGCGCTGCGGAAACTTGTCCACGAAGGGCACGGGCGTGCGGGTGACGTACAGCGCCACCGCAAGCGCCACCGCCAGGCCCGTGAGCAACCCGGCCAGGAAGCCCGGCAGGAAGGCCCCGCGCGCCCGGCGCGCCGGCTTGGCCCGAGGCCCCGGCTGCGGGCGCCGCAGGCCGGTCAGTTGCGGCGTGCGCATCATGGAGTGCCCTGCGCGGCCTCGGCCTCGCGCCCCATCGACTGCGGCGCGCTGGCGCCCAGGATCGCCAGCGCGCAGGCCAGCACCTGCCGCGTGGCCGCCAGCAGCGCCATGCGTGCGCGCGTGAGGGCCGGGTCGTCCTCGACGAGGAACTTCTCGGCCACGTAGTAGCTGTGCACGAGTGCGGCGAGCTCGCGCAGGTAGAAGGCCACGTCGTGCGGGGCCAGGTCGGCCGCCGCGCGCTCGAGCAGACCCGGGTACTCGGCCAGCTTGAGCATCAGCGCCGACTCGGCCGGCGCCACCAGCCGCGCGAGCTCGGCCTGCGCAAGGGTGCCCTCGTCGCCGCCATGCCCCTGGCGCCAGCGGGCCAGCACCGAGCAGATGCGCGCGTGCGCGTACTGCACGTAGAAGACGGGGTTCTCGTCGTTGGCCTTGAGCGCCAGGTCGACGTCGAAGGTGAACTCGGTATCGGCCTTGCGCATGGCCAGGAAGAACCGCACGGCGTCACGGCTCGTCCAGTCGATGAGGTCGCGCAGCGTCACGTAGCTGCCTGCGCGCTTGGAGATCTTCACCTCCTGGCCGCC
>JBIKUT010000342.1:0-2949 GCA_044347465.1 Ramlibacter sp. | reverse complement strand
GGTGGGCGACAGGTGGCGCGCCCGCATGAAGGCCATGGCACCCACCGTCAGCGCCAGCAGCACCCATAGCCAATTGGCATGCTCCACCCAGAAGAAAGGCCGGCGATCCAGCAGCACATCGCGCAGGGTGCCGCCGCCAAACGCGGTCAGACCCGCCACCACGCACACGCCCACGGCATCCAGGCGCTTGCGCGCGGCAGCCACCAGGCCCGAGAGCGCAAAGGCCAGCGTCGCCAGCGACTCGATGGCGGTCAAGACCCAGGACAGGGATGCGGCGTCGGGGCTCCAGTTCACAGGCGCGACTTTACCCGTGTCGCGCGCGGCACCCCCAGCCGCCGCCGCGATGTGATCCTACGTGCGCAGATGCATCCCGGCCGACAGGAACATCCCGCTGGGGCACCTACAGTGGCCGCCGAGCCCACCGCCCCCTAACCACGAGGACCCCATGAACCCATCGAGCGCCAGCGATACCCCCTTGCCTGAAAGCGCAGGCGCCTTCGCCTCCAGCAGTGGAGGCACGAGCCGCGCGGGCATGTCCTCGAGCGCGGACGACACCATGGGCAACGCCCACGCAGCGGTGCACCGCATGGCGCAGGCGGCGCATGAAGCCGTCGACCGACTCGAGCAAACTTTGGGCGCGGGCAGCGACCGCGTGATGGACTGGCAGCACGCCTACGGCGAGATGGCGCGCGATCAGGTGCGCGCCAATCCGCTGGCTGCGGTGGGCATCGCCTTCGGCGTGGGTGTTCTTCTCAGTCGCGTGTTCGTGCGCTGAAACCGCCGCGCCGACGCGGTCACAGCGTCAGCGCGATCCGCCCCAGTCCGTCGATCTCGCCGGTGACGCGGGCGCCTTCGGCCGCAAACACCGGCGGTGTACACGAGCCTGTGGTCACGATGTCGCCCGCGCGCAGCGGCCGACCGCGCGCCTGCGCGTGGTGCGCCAGCCACGCGATCAGGCGCCAGATATCGGGTGCGGCATGGGCGCCCGTCACATCGGCCGCGAGTGCGCCGTCAAACCACAGACGGGTGCGCAGACGCGTCAGATCGACGGCGCGGGGGTGGATCTCCAGGGGCACTCCCCACACCAGTGCGCCGTGGCTTTGCAAGTCGGCCAGTCGCACCGGTGCCGGCGCATCGCGCCCCTCGGCCAGGCGCGAATCCACCACTTCCACCGTCGGGAACACCGACTCGATCGCATCCCACACCTGGGCCAGCGACATCAGCCGATCGCCCGGCTGAAGGTCGTGGCGCAGGCGCACCGCCACTTCCAGCTCGATCAAGCGCATCGACCGCGCCGGCAGGCCCAGCGTCGTGCCCGCGGGTCGGACCACCGTGGCGGGCAGGGGGGCTGCGTTGGGCTCCGCGCTGTTGTTGGAGGCCCCGACTTTCCAGCCGGCGACCCGGCCCAGTCGGGTGGCCAGGGCATCTTGCACGGCATAGGCCTGCGCTTCGTCCGCAATCGGCAGGTCGGCGGCACTGACCCGCGGCGCGCCCCTCCACGCTTGTTCGAGGGCCTGAGCGTGTGCGTGAGGATCAAAGGGTGTGTTCATGGCGCGGGGATCATAAGCCGGCCCCCGCGTCGCCCAGGCGACCCCGGGGCATGCCGGATTGGGGCCAGCCCTGTTGTCGCCCTCGCGTGCCAACGCTAGTGTCCTCACACGCCTTGCGGAGACTGCCTTGCAACGACCCCACCATGCCTTCTGGCCCCGGCGCCTGCCGCTGGCCATCACGCCACCGGCTACCTCCCTCTGGGAGAACCTGGCGACCAGCGCCCGCCGTTACCCGGATAAGGCTGCCCTGGTGTTCTTCGAGCGGGTGCTGACGTACCGCGAGCTGCTGTCGCAGGCCGAGCGCCTGGCGGCGCGCCTGCAATCCCTGGGCGTCGCGCGCGGTGACCGCGTGGTGCTGGCCATGCAGAACTGCCCGCAGCTGGTCATCGCGCACGTCGCCATCCTGCGATGCAACGCGGTGGTGGTGCCGGTCAATCCCATGAACCGCGCCCAGGAGATTCGCCACTACATCGTCGACCCCGACGCACGCGTGGCCCTGACCACCGGCGATCTGGCGCCCGAGCTGGTAGCGGCCAGCGACAGCCTGCCGCCCGCGCAGCGCCTGGCCCACCTGGTAGTGACGCAGTTCACCGACGCCTTCGATGCCGCGGCGGCCGGGTCGCTGCCTGCGAGCTGGTCCGAGTGGCTGCTGACACGGCACCCGCTACCCGCCCTGGCCGGTGGCCAGGTGATGGCCTGGGCCGACGCTCTAGACAACCGCCTGCCACTGCCGCCGCTGGAGGCGGGCCCCACCGATCTGGCGGTACTGCCCTACACCAGCGGCACCACCGGCCTGCCCAAGGGCTGCATGCACACGCATGCCAGCCTCATGCACAACGCGGTGGCCAGTGGCCTGTGGTCGCAAGCCACCGCTGACATGGTCTCCTTGCTGGTCGTGCCCATGTTTCACATCACCGGCATGGTCAGCGTCATGCACGCGGGTCTGTACCTGGGTGCCACGCTGGTGGTCATGCCGCGCTGGGACCGCGATCTCGCGGGCCGACTGATCTCGCAGTGGAAGGTCACGAACTGGACCAACATCCCCACCATGGTCATCGACCTGCTGGCCAGCCCGCACTTCGACCGCTATGACCTGTCGAGCCTGGTCACCATCGGCGGTGGTGGCGCCGCCATGCCGCAGGCCGTGGCCCAGCGTCTGTGGGAGCAATTCGGACTTCGCTACATCGAGGGCTATGGTCTCACCGAGACCGCTGCACCCTCGCACAGCAACCCGCCCGATGCCGCCAAGCAGCAGTGCCTGGGCATTCCCTTCGTCGGCTGCGACGCGCGCGTCATCGATCCGCAGACGCTGCAAGAACTGCCCCCCGGCGAGGCGGGCGAAATCGTGATCCGCGGGCCCATGGTGTTTCAGGGCTACTGGAAGCAGCCCGAGGCCACG
>JBIKUT010000341.1:0-2964 GCA_044347465.1 Ramlibacter sp. | reverse complement strand
ATCAGTTCCACCTCCAGGCCCTCGGCCTTGAAGTAGCCCAGTTGCTCGGCGATGGTCAGGGGCAGGTAGTGCAACTCCCCCTTGCCCGGGACGGCGATGCCGATGCGTGTTTTCTCCAGGCGCGGCTGTGCGCGCACGACAGGCGCCCCCCACACGGACGCCGACAGCGCGGTGAGCTGCAGGAGGGTGCGTCGACGGATGCTGCGGCCGGACTCCAACATGCCCGCAGCGTACGACGCAGCGCCTCACGGCGCATCGGGGCGATCCCCGTCGGGGTTTTCACCGAAGGGCGGGAACTTCCTTAGAACTGGCTGGAAAACAGCAAGGCGATGTTCACACCCAGTGCGCCCACCCAGAGCCCGCTGCGCAGGTTGGCCCGGCCTGTGAGGTAGGCGGCGATGTAGGCGATGCGCAAAGCGACAAAGGCCACCGAGAGGGTATTGACCAAGGAGGGGGCCGCTCCGGTCTGGTGGGCGATCACCACGGCGCCAATGAAAAACGGCAAGGCCTCGAAGCTGTTCGCCTGCGCCGCGTAGGCCCAGGCCGCCGGGCCTTCCTGGCGCGCCTGCCAGGCCCGGGGGTTGACGTTGTCGTAGCCGCCCTCGCGCGGCGAGCGGCCAAAGCCGTCGCGCTTGGCCAAGCCGGCACAAACAATGGGCAAGAGTGCGGCGATCAGCACGCAAACGTGGGAGAGGGTCAGGGAAGTCAAAGTCATGGGGTCGCGTCCTTTCGAGCCGAAAAGCCAATGCGCTAGCGCCGGTCGACCAGCGCGTGGGCGATGGTACCCAGATCGACGTATTCGAGTTCGCTGCCCGCCGGCACGCCGCGCGCCAGGCGCGTGACCGACAGACCGCGGGCCTTGAGCGCCTCGCCAATCACATGGGCCGTGGCCTCGCCCTCGGCCGTGAAGTTGGTGGCCAGGATCACCTCCTGCACCTCGCCGGCGGTGGCGCGCTCGAACAACGTGGCCAGACCGATGTCCTTGGGGCCGATGCCATCGAGCGGGCTGAGCTTCCCCATGAGAACAAAGTACAGGCCCCGAAACGCACCGGTACGTTCCAACGCCGACTGGTCGGCTGGGGTCTCGACCACGCACAGCTTGCTGTGGTCACGCTGCGGGTCGCTGCAGGTCTCGCAGACCTCGTCCTCGGTAAACGTGTGGCACAGGGCGCAGTGGCGGGTGCGGCTGGCGGCGACCTGCAGGGCCTGCGCCAGCATCTGCGCGCCCTCGCGATCGTGCTGCAACAGGTGGTAGGCCATGCGCGAGGCGGTCTTTTGGCCCACGCCCGGCAGACGGCGCAAGGCCTCGATCAGCGCGGGAAGACTATGAGACACCGGGCTGGGTGCCCGCTCAGAACGGGAACTTCATGCCCGGGGGCAGGCCCGGCATGCCGGCGGTGAGCTTGCCCATTTTTTCTTGGGAGGTCTCTTCGGCCTTGCGCACCGCGGCGTTGAAGGCGGCGGCCACCAAGTCTTCGAGCATGTCTTTGTCGTCGGCCAGCAGGCTGGGATCGATGGCCACGCGTTTGACGTCGTGCTTGCAGGTCATGGTGACCTTGACCAGGCCCGCACCGGACTCACCGGTGACCTCGATATTGCCCAGTTCGTCCTGGGCCTTCTTGAGGTTGTCCTGCATGGCCTGGGCCTGCTTCATGAGGCCGGCCAGTTGTCCCTTGTTGAACATGTTGAATCTTCCTTTAGCTGTGGGTGCCGTTCGTGTGAACGGGCTTGATGCTGCCAGGCACGATTTTCGCCCCAAAGTCCTGAATCATTTTCTGGACGAAGGGATCGCCCAGGATGAGGGCCTCGGCAGCGCGCTGGCGCTCGGCGACGGCATGGGCGTTGCGGCGGGCGGGGCTGTCGGTGACCGCGCCCACCTCGACGCCCAGCGTCACGGCATGACCGGCCGCATGCAAGGCCTGCTGCAGGCGCTCGCGCGCGGCGGGCTGGTTCAGGGATTCGCGCTCGACCCGCAGCAGCCAGTGGTCGGTATCGCGCCCCACCAGCTGGGATTGCAAGGCCAGCTCGCGCACGAGGGCGGTGATCGCCTCAGACGCTGACAAGGCTTGGACGGTGGCATGCCAGAAGTCGCCCTCGGGGGTGGCGACATAGTCGGTGGCGGGACGGGCAGCGGCGGCTTCGCGCGCGGGCTCGGTCTGCACCCGCACCGGCACGCCCATCACGGGGCTGGCGGGGCGGCTGTTCAGGGCGGGGCTCGGCCGCCGGGCCTCGGGCCGGGACTCGACCACCGGCAGCACCTGACCGGGCGGAGTACCGACTGCCGGCACGGCGGCGGGGGCTTTCGGCGCGGGCGCCGCGGCGGCAGGCCGACTCAGGGGTTCAGGCGGACTTTTTTTTTCAGCCGAAGCCGAAGCTTGCAAGGCGCCGGGCTTGAAGGCCAGCAGCCGCAGCAACACCATGGTGAGCGCCGCGTAGTCGTCGGGGGCCAAGCCCAGTTCGCTGCGGCCATGCAGGCACAGGCTGTAAAGCAACTGGGTCTCGTCGGGCGGGAGCAGACCGGCCAGGCGCGCGATCTCGACGGCCTCGGGATCAGAGGGGTCGACGCCCTCGGCCGCCGACGGCACGGCCTGGATCACCGCCATGCGTTGCAGGACCGCGGTCATGTCCTCCAGGGTGGAGGCCGCGCTCAGGCCATTGAGGCGCAGGGCTTCGCAGGTCTGGACCACCGTGGCGCCATCGGACGACGACAGGGCCTCAATCAGGCGCATCACATGGCCGCGGTCGGCGCTTCCGAGCATCTGGCGCACGGCGGCCTCTTCAATGCGGCCGCTGCCAAAGGCGATGGCCTGGTCGGTGAGCGAGAGCGCATCGCGCATTGAGCCGCGCGCCGCGCGAGACAGCAAGCGCAGCGCCGGCGCCTGCGCGGGCACCGCCTCAGCCTCGAGCACGCGGGCCAGGTGCTCCTGCACGGTCTCGGGCGCCATGGGGCGCAGGTTGAACTGC